>CAZBLX010000122.1:0-3291 GCA_964492865.1 uncultured Planctomycetia bacterium
GAACTAAAATATCTGGTTCTACTCCTTTCTGATGAATACTTTTTCCTGAAGGAGTGTAATACTTTGCCGTAGTTATTCTTAATGCAGAACCATCAGGCAAAGGAATTACACTTTGCACACTTGCCTTTCCAAAACTTTTCTCCCCCAAAAGAATCGCTCTTTTGTTTTCTCTTAATGCCGCAGCAACAATTTCACTGCCTGATGCGCTTCCTTTGTTAATAAGCACCACCATGGGGGTATCTAAAATTTTAACTTTACAAGGTAAAGCTTTATAATCCAACGATTCTCCATATCTTGATTTTGTAGAAACAATCAATTTTCCTGTAGGCAAAAATCGGGAAGCAACCTCAACCGCAGAAATAAGCAAACCTCCAGGATTATTTCTTAAATCAAGAATTAAACCTTTAATCTTTTCTTTTTTTAACTTTTCTAAAGCTTTATCTAATTCCTTTGCTGTATTCTCGCGAAACTCTACCAATTTTATATAACCAATATTATCCTCTAAGACTGAGGCTCTTTTTATATCTTTTATCTTTATAATATCTCTTACGATAGTTATATCTTTAAGCTCTTTGGTCTTATCTTTTAAAACCGTTATTGTAACTTCAGTGCCTGGCTTTCCCCTCAATTTCTTTACTGCTTCCTGCAAAGTTATTCCTTTGGTAAGTTCCCCATTTATCTTTACAATCACATCTCCTGGCTCTAATCCTGCCCGATATGCAGGAGTATCTTCAAGAGGAGAAACAATCGTTAAAAGTCCATCTTTTATAGTAATCTGAATCCCTAATCCTCCAAATTCTCCCTCTGTCTCTACCAAAAGTTCTTTATAATCCTCTGGTTTTAAAAATTGACTATATGAATCCAAGGAATGAGCCATACCAGCAATTGCTCCATAAACCAAATCTTTTGCTGATTTTTTCTCCACATATTTTTCTTTTATAATTAAAAAAGCTTCTCCCAACAAATCCAGCTCTTTATAAAGTTTATCTTTTGCTTCTTTCTTTTCAGAAAATACAGGAAGAAAAATAAATAAAAATATTATAATTCCTGCCAAAACTTTCTTCCTCATTCCAGCCTCCTTTCTAATAAACTACTTACTATCTTGGGATTGGCTTTGCCACGCGTCTTCCTCATTACCTGTCCAATAAGAAATTGCAAAGCAGTTTTTTTTCCTTGTTTATAATCACTGACAGGTTTAGGATTCTCTTCAATCACCTCATCTATAAATTTTATCAGCTCTTCTTCCTGAGAAACCTGGCCTAACCCTTCTTTCTCTATTATTTTATCTATATCCTCATCAGTAGTTAAAGCTAAAGATAAAACTTTTTTTGCTCCTAAATTATTAAGTTTGCCTTGAGAAAAATACTCCACAATCTTAGCAAAATTTTCAGGAGAAATCTTTACCTCATCAAATCCTTTCTCTAATCTATATACTAATTCTAAAAAAGGACCAATAATCCAGTTAGCGATTTTTTTCTCCTGAGGAAAAAATTTTAAACTTTCCTCAAAAAAATCAGCTAATCTTTTTTGAGAAATCAAAATCTCAATTTCTTTCTCTGATAAAGAATAACTCTTTTTAAACCTTTCTCTTCTTAAATAAGGCAACTCTCCAATAAATTCTTTTTCCCTCTCAATCATCTCCTCACTGATTACAAAATCTACCAGATCCGGCTCAGGAAAATAACGATAATCATGTGCTTCCTCTTTCTTTCGCATAACAAAAGTTTTTCTTTTTTTCTCATCCCACAGGCGTGTCTCCTGCACAACCTTTTTAGATTCCTGAAGTATCCTTTTTTGTCTTTCTACCTCATACTCTAATGCTTCTTTCACTCCTTTAAATGTATTCATATTTTTAAGCTCTACTTTTGTCCCCAGTTCTTTTTCTCCTTTTTTCCGCAAAGATATATTCGCATCACACCTTAATGTTCCTTTTTCCATATCACAACTTGAAGCCTCTATATACTGAATAACTCTTTTTAATTCATTTAAATATTGAAAAGCTTCTTGGGGACTATTTATATCCGGATAACTTACAATCTCCAAAAGCGGGATACCACAACGGTTAAAATCAACCAAGGAGTAATTCTCCTTATGAATTAATTTTCCTGCATCTTCCTCTAAATGAACTCTTTTTATTCTTATTTTTTTGTTCTCCAAAGGCAAAAATCCCTCTTCTGCTAAAGGAAGTCTATATTGAGAAATTTGATAATTTTTGGGTAAATCCGGATAAAAATAATTTTTTCTCTCAAAATATATCTTTTTATTTATCTTACAATTTAAAGCCAAAGCTACTCTTATGGCAAGTTCCAGTGCTTTTTTATTTAAAACAGGAAGAGTTCCCGGATATCCACAGCAGATAGGACAAATATTGGTATTAGGAGGTGCTTCAGGCTCTACCGGACAAGAACAGAATATTTTTGATGAAGTAGCCAGTTGCACATGAACCTCTAACCCAATTACTACTTCAAATTCACTCATTTAGCTATTTCAGGAATTCTTTCAAAAAAATCTTTACATAATCTTTCATAAGTATAACCAACCTTAATCAAAGTTGCTTCATCAAAAGGTTTCCCAATAAGTTGAGCACCTATAGGTAAATCATTGCTTGTAAAACCACAGGGGAAAGAGACTGCAGGAATCCCGGCTAAATTAACTGAAACTGTATAAATATCGGAAAGATACATACTTAAAGGATCTTTTATCTTTTCTCCTAATCCAAAAGCAGAGGTAGGAGAAGTAGGAGTAAGAATTACATCTACTGATGAGAATGCTTTCTCAAAATCCTTGCGAATCAATGTCCTTACTTTCAATGCTTTCAGATAATAATCCTCATAGTAGCCAGTAGATAAACTATATGTGCCCAAAAAAATTCTTCTTTTTGCCTCTATTCCAAATCCCTCTTTTCTTGTCTGTCTGTACAGCTCTAACATCTCTTTTTCTTTAATCTGAAGTCCATATCTTACTCCATCAAATCTTTGAAGATTGGAACTTGCTTCAGAACAGGCAATAATATAGTAAGTGGCAATTGCGTATCGAGAGTGGGGAAGAGTAATATCTAAAATTTTTGCTCCTTTTTTCTCTAAAGTTTTTGCCACTTTCATTACTGCCTCTTTTACTTCCTCATTTAAACCTTCCTGAAAATATTCATAAGGCAGACCAATTCTAATTCCTTTTACATCCTCAATTAAGGCTTTCATAAAATCAGGAACTTCTATATTTGCGGAGGTAGAATCAAATTCATCAAACCCACAAATTATATTTAAAAGATAAGCACAATCAGTAAAATTTGTC
>CAZBLX010000123.1:0-3290 GCA_964492865.1 uncultured Planctomycetia bacterium
CTTCGATGTGTATACAGATGTTAACTCTGGTGGAAATCACTTTCTTGTAAAAGCAAAGATGTGGGGTTATGGATCTTCTGAGATGATAGAAATGGATGAGTGTTCTTCTGGAGAAATACAATTACACCAAGGGAGTGCAACATACATAAAGGTTACATTTAAACCACAATATGGAAATAGCTGGGGTGGATTTTATTTTATGAATGGGATCTTTCCATCTGATGCACGGGAGCCTCAACAAAACTGGGGAGATCATCCAGATGCTGGTTTTAATCTTACTGGTGCTACTAAACTAACTTTCTTTGCAAGGGGTGAAAAAGGAGGCGAAAAGGTAGAATTTTTTGTAGGTGGTATAGGTTGGCCAGACAGACCTTATAAAGAATCCCTTCCAAAGGTATCAACAGGTTATATAACTCTAAGTAAGGAATGGAAGCAATACTCTATAGACCTCACCGGCAAAGACCTTACTTATGTGCTTAGTGGTTTTGGATGGGTTACCGATGCTCCAAGAAACCTCGGGCAAGAAATTACTTTTTACATAGATGATATTCGCTTTGATAAAGATAGACCTGATGATTTAAGGTTTATTGTAAGTTATGAGACACACCCCACTCAACAGAATGATTTTGATGTAGTAATGCGAAATGTGGCATTCATTTATGATAATGCCCTTGCCCTTTTAGCCTTTCTTGCAAGGGGAACGCCAGATGACCTGAGAAGGGCAAAAATTCTTGCTGATTCCTTTGTATTCTCTTCCCAAAATGACAGATTCTATAATGATGGAAGACTAAGGAATGCCTACTCAAGTGGAGACCTCAAGTCTTTTCCTGGCTGGGAATCAAACAACAAAAAAGTCACAGCAAGACTCCCCGGATTCTGGGATTGTAAGAAAAAAGAATGGTTTGAAGATAAATTTTCTGTAAGTACCTATTCAGGAAATATTGCTTGGGTTATGATTGCCTTAATTTCAGCATATGAAAAATTAGGAGAAAGAGAGTATCTTTCTACAGCTGAAAAGCTTGGTGAATGGGTTGAACAAAATCTTAAAGATTTTCGCGGTGCAGGAGGTTATTTAGCTGGTTTTGATGGCTGGGAGCCTGATCCTGAAAAACTTTTTTATAAATCCACAGAGCATAATCTTGATCTTTATGTTGCTTTCATAAGATTGTATGAATTAACAAAGGAGGCAAAATGGAAGGAGCGAGCTTTGCACGCAAAGAAGTTTATTGAAGCAATGTGGGATGAAATTGAAGGTAAGTTCTGGACAGGGACGAAAGAAGACGGAGTGACTATTAACAAAGATATAGTTCCTCTTGATATTCAGGCATGGGCAATTTTGGTTTTTAAAGATGAAACTCAAAAGTATATAAGAGCTTTGAAATATGCAGAAGAACATCATGCAGTGGGAGAGGGGTTTGATTTTGATACAGATAAGGATGGAATCTGGTATGAAGGAACAGCCCAGATGGCGGTAGCCTATAAATTAATTGGAGAAGAAGTTAAAGCACAGAATCTTCTCAAAGCAATTGAGGAGGCCCAGCTTCCAAGCGGTGCTATTCCTGCTGCTTCAAAAGATGGATTAACAACAGGTTTTGACTGGCTTTATTTTCACAGAGGACATATCGGGGCAACAGCTTGGTATCTCTTTGCAAAATTAGGTGTAAATCCATATTGGATTAAATAATGTTTCTTAAGATAAAAAGAAGTGGCTACTCTTTTTTCCATTGGAGAATTTGTGGTATAAGTGTGAAGTAATGAAACATAAAGAATTATAAGAAAATTTTCATTCCAATCCTCTCCTATATAGGAATTGATGAGAGGTCATCTTTCTGGCACTCTTCTTCATTAAGTGCACCTTCTTCTTTTACACTGTTGGTCTATTAATAGCCTTCCCCACCGGGAGTTCTTATGTAGATGTAAAACTTTAACGCGTTAATACTGAAGTATTATTTCCCCTGCATGAAAAACTTACACCTTCATAAGTGTCTTCTGCAACCCTGAACCGTTTAGTGTGATCTTGTTCCCCTTTATAGTTCCATTTCCGATGAGGCTATTCTGGTAAAAAAAGCTCCGGGTAAAAAAGGAAATATATTCTCAGACTTTTATATTATTCCCCTCAATGGTACTTATTCTCTCGATATCCCTAAAAGGATCAGGGACTATCCAGCGTATATTACAACCGTTTTGATTAATAAGATGTGTCCCGTGAAAATTTATATGATCTGTGTCACACTCCTCCTGATCACAGCAGATCATAATTGCATCCTCTGTAAAATTCCATGTCCCAGCAATTGATAAACATTCTTTAGGATTACAATTAGGATGTGCCTCTATAAACCTTGCCCTATCTATTTCCGTTAGCTCACAAGCAATTTCTTGATACTCCAAATATTTATCTGTTACCGAATTAGGTGGAGAGGTTATTTCATCTTTGTTAATTCCTAATACATGACCAAATTCGTGAGCAATGACACTATAGAAATCTTTGTGATACGATGGAAATATTTTTGTCAAATGAAACATAGAAAGTCATATCTTTGTTTAGGATTATAATTTTTGGGATCCATATCGATATTGAATAACCCGGGATAGCGTAACACAAAAACTGTGTTTGGGCATTAATGGGGGTTAGTTTTATTTTTTCATTAGGAGTAAGAGTAAGCTCAGGTGTTAGCTCGTCCCATTTGATAATAATATTTGCATCCTCTTCATTATCGACTATCTTTACATTTACTCCTGCACAGGCGTAAAACTCCTTCCATGGTCCATTTAATATTACATAACTTATTATAGCTTTTGCAGTATTATGATCTATTTTTACATCTTCAGAAGGTTTATAAAAACTTGATTTCTGAAGGAACATCAATATATCCTACAGTTAAATTTTGATAAATGGGGAAGCTTGAAAGTTACTCTATTTGCAATTGTATCGATAACATAATTAATCGTATATAGTCCAAGCTTCTTCTTTTTCATCATCAGCTGTAAACACAGTCAAAAAGTTTTTATGAGCTTCATCTTTATATGGAATAGTAACAGTGATAGGTATATTGAATATGGTACCAGAAGGATCTATACTAACCACACCCCATTTATCTTCCCGCTAATCGTAATGGTAGTCTCTTGAAAAAGAGCATCCGCTGGGATTTCGATTTTACCCCATACAAAGGGCTTGAGGGATTTGTGACTTCAACAACTCCACCTATCGGATCAATCATGGCTGATGCTTCAAGAGTGCCTTCACCTATAATAAAAGCTCTATAAATAAATGCTGCCATCTCTGCCCTCGT
>CAZBLX010000124.1:0-2099 GCA_964492865.1 uncultured Planctomycetia bacterium
TCTGTCCTGATTTCTGTATAGAAATTTATGAGTAAAAAGGTATTGATTACAGGAAATGAAGCAGTAGTTGAGGCAGCAATTGCAAGTGGTTGCAGCTTTTATGCTGGATATCCTATAACTCCTCAAAATGAACTTATTCGTCAGATGGCAAAAAGAATGAGAGAGGAAAAAAGAGTATTTATTCAGGCAGAATCAGAACTGGCAGCAATCAATATGGTATTTGGCGCTGCCGCTACAGGTATGCGTGCAATGACTACTTCTTCAAGTCCAGGAATTTCTTTAATGCAGGAAGGAATTTCTTATCTTTGTGGATGTCAGCTTCCTGCAGTTATTGTTAATGTTATGCGGGGAGGACCGGGCTTGGGAAATATTGCTCCATCTCAGGCGGATTATTTTCAAGCAACAAAAGGAGGAGGACACGGTGATTATAATTTAATCGTTCTTGCTCCTGCATCTTGTCAAGAAGCATTTGATTTGACTTTTTTGGCATTTGATTTGGCAGATAAGTATCGTAATCCCGTAATGATTCTTATGGATGCGTTTTTAGGACAGATGGCAGAAGCTGTTGAGATTAAAAAGAGAAAGATTAAAAATTATAAAAAGGATTGGGCGTTAACAGGAGCGAAAGGAAGACCTTCTCGTATTATAAGGTCGCTTTTTTTAAAAGAAGGAGTTTTAGAAAGACACAATTTAGAGTTACAGAAAAAATATAAAAAAATGAGAAAAGAGGTAAGGTTTGAAAGTATAAATTGTAAAGATGCAGAGATTTTATTTGTTGCTTATGGAATCTCTTTCAGAATCGCAAAAGAAGCTGCCTTTCTTTTAAAAAAAGATATAAAAGCAGGAGTTTTTCGCCCCATAACTTTATGGCCTTTCCCTTATAAAGAACTGGAGGAGTTAACTTCAGATAAAAAAGCTGTTTTTGTATTTGAGTTAGCTTATGAACAGTTAGCTGAAGATGTTAAATTAGCAGTGAGAAACACACCTGTTTATACTTACGGAAGATTAGGTGGAGGGGTTTTTGATGAAGAGGAGTTGGTAAATTTTGTTAGAAAAAAATTAAATGAAGTTAAAGTTTAGCCCTCCAAAAAGTTTAAAGAAGCTGAATACTCATTATTGTGCAGGATGTGGTCATGGGATAGTGCATCGGATTATTGCTGAAGTTGTTGATGAGCTGGGTATTAGAGAGAAAACTGTAGGGATTGCTCCTGTAGGCTGTAGTGTTGTTGCTTATGACTATTGGGATTTTGACTGCTGTGAAGCAGCCCACGGAAGAGCACTGGCTGTGGCAACAGCAATTAAAAGATGCCGTCCTAATCTTGTAGTCTTTACTTATCAGGGAGATGGAGATTTAGCCTCTATCGGAATTGCTGAAACCTTACACTGTGCTAACCGAAAAGAAAACTTAACCTGTATCTTTATAAATAATGCTTGTTATGGGATGACAGGAGGACAGATGGCACCAACAACTTTATTGGGGCAGAAAACAGCAACTACTCCCTGGGGAAGAGACTACAGAGAAGGAGATGGTTTTCCTTTAAAGGTAAGTGAACTTTTGGCGAATCTTGAGGGAGTTGTTTATGTTGAGAGAGTAGCTGTCTCCAACCCTCAAAATGTAAGAAGAGCAAAAAAAGCAATAAAAGAGGCATTCATAAATCAGATAGAAGAAAAAGGCTTTTCATTAGTAGAAGTTTTAAGTCCCTGTCCAACAGTATGGAGAAAAACACCTCATGAGGCAGTGAAATGGATTGATGAAGAGATGGTGAAAATATTTCCTTTGGGAAGGATAAAATGATGGATGAGAAAATTTTAATTGCTGGAGTTGGAGGGCAGGGAGTTATGCTTTTGGGAAAAGTTTTAGCCTATAGTGCAGTAAAAGAGAAGAAATTTTCAACATGGCTTCCCTCTTATGGGGCAGAGATGAGAGGAGGAACTGCTCATTGTTGGGTAAGAATCTCAGATAAAGAGATCCCTTCCCCTGTATTTGCTAAACCAACTGTATTTTTTATCTTCAATCAACCCAGCTGGGATAAATTTTCCTCCAAGATTGATTCTTCTTCTTTTGTAATTTTAAATAGCTCTCTGGTTAATACAAAGAT
>CAZBLX010000124.1:2199-3272 GCA_964492865.1 uncultured Planctomycetia bacterium
TGGGTATTGATTGGGATAGAATTTTTTATCAGTCCCAAAGGCTTAATATCTATCAGGAATATGCAAAGAAACTGGTTGATGAAGGAAAAGCTTATTGTAAAGAGGGAGCAATTTATTTTAAGTATGAGTTTAAGAGAATAAAGTTTGTTGATTTGATTAAAGGAGAGATAGAGTTTGAGAGATTACCTAAAGAGGAAGAAGTAATCATAAAAAGTGACGGAACTCCCACATATAACTTCAGTTGTGTGATTGATGATGCTTTAATGGGAATAACCCATGTAATTCGAGGAGAAGACCATATCTCTAATACTCCCAAGCAGATTTTAATTTATGAAGCTTTAGGTTTTAATCCTCCTTATTTTGCCCATCTTCCTTTAATTCTTTCTCCTGATAAAACAAGACTTTCAAAAAGAAAAGGGGCTGTCTCTATCAGAGAATATAGAGAGGAAGGGTATTTAAAAGAAGCGATTCTGAATTATCTTCTTCTTTTGGGATGGTCTCCCAAGGATAACAGAGAGATTATAAGTATTGAGGAAGTTCAAAATATTTTTGATATCAAAGATATCTCTAAATCCAATGCCTCACTTTCTTTAGAAAAACTTAACTGGATAAATTCAGAATACATAAAAAGAAAATCACCAGAAGAACTCACCTCTCTTGTGGAAAATTATCTTATAAATAAAGGCTTTATTAAAGAGATAAACAAAGAATATTTAAAAAAAGTGGTAGTTCTTTTTAAAGAAAGGGTAACTAAACTTGCTGATTTTTTAGATTGGGCTTATTTCTGTTTTTATGATGATTTTTCTTATGCTCCAGATACAGAAAAGATTTTAGAGAGAGATTTATCTCAAGAAGTAGAAGTATTAAAAGAAAGATTATCCAAGATAGAAAATTTTACTAAAGAAGAGATAGAAAAAGAATTTAGAGATACAGCAGCTTCTTTAGGACTTAAAGCAAGAGATTTAGTGCATCCTGTAAGAGTAGCTTTAACAGGAAGAAGAGTAGGACCTGGTCTTTTTGAGACTATGGAGGTTTTAGGAAAAGAAAAGGTTATAAAACGCCTGGAGAGATTG
>CAZBLX010000125.1:0-3262 GCA_964492865.1 uncultured Planctomycetia bacterium
CTTTAGCTACTCGTGCTCCTCCCAAAAAACTTTTAAGTTTAAAATCTCTATCTTTTCAAGCCTTAATAGACTACCTTATAAGACATGAAGAATCTCACCTGAAAGGATTAAATGAAGCAGCCACCCAAAGATTAGATAGAATTTATTTCCTTAAACATCCTGTAGAGTATATCCTGTTTTTAATATCTTTAAGATTGTTTGGGATAGAGAAAGAAAAGAATGAAGCAAATTTTATTGTTAATATTAACAATGATAATAACAAAGATTGTTTTTCTGAAATCATTCACAGGAATAAAAAAGCAACTGAAGAAGATATTTTCTGGATAACTTTATCTTTAATAGTTGTAGGAGTTATTTTTTATTTTACTCTTGCTAATACTTTAGGACTGACGTGGGCAATCCTTTCCTGGGCTTGCTGGCATATCTTTGTCTTTATTCGTGCTACAGTGCCTTCTCAAATCTTATGGCATGGAAATGATATAAGTAAATGGTCTTTGGATGCTATAGACTGGCATGGTTTTGCTTACTGGTTGAAACGAGGTTTGCAGGGATTTGCAATTTTTACCATTTTAGGTTACAGCATACTTTGGATATTTGTTAATCTTTTTGGCTGGCAACCTCATTGGGCTCTTTTTCCAAGATCTTTAATCATAGGAGCTTTAGGACTTTGGTGGTCTTACTATACTCGCAAAAAAGAAGGAGCACCTCTTGAGGCCTGTTGGAATGAGGTGAAAAAAGATGCTCTTTTTACTACACTTTCTACTCTTTTTGCTTTTAAATTTGGCGGAAATTTAATAGGTGGACTGGAGGGTGCATATCAGATTGCCAGGAAAGGTTTAGGTCAAGCCTGGAGTGCTATTGCTGATTACTGGTATCCTAAGTACTGTGTAAGAAGATTTTTAACCCCTCAATTCTATATTCTTCTTCCCTGGAATAGAAAGAAGATAAGAGGAAAAATCTATTATGCTTCAAAGATAGCAGAGGAAGAGGAAAAGGAAATTCTTCTTTATAAAGATATTAAAATAGAGAAGATTTTGTCTCAGATAAGAAAAGAGTTTGCTTATCGCTTTAATACTACTACTCTTGAAGGTTTAGAAGAGTTTAAAGATTTTATTCTTGAAAAATTAAAAGAAAAAAGGGAAAGTTTATTGAAAATAAATGCAATTAGTGAAGAGGCTTTAGAGGAGATTTTAAAAGAGAAGAAGCCGGTTGAATTTGAGAGATTCTGGAGAAATTTAACAGAAAAAGACCCCTCTTTTGTTAAAGTATTTTTGGAAGAGGAATGTTTATATAGAAAAATACTTACCTATGCTTCTCTTTTTGAAGATGAAGCCTTTCAAGATGTAAGATACTGGGAGAGTCGTCTTTCTTCCTCTCAGTTTAAAAAAGAGGAGATTAAAATCTGGGTTGGGGATAAAAGTCTTTTTCCGCCAAAAGTTGCTCAAAATATTCCTGATGTTGTTCTTGACCGACTTTCAGGGGGAATAATTGTCTTTGTTACTTCAGAAAATCAGCCTTTTGATTTATTTCTTAAAATTCTGCAAGCAATAGAGTGGCTTAATTTTAACTCTTCTGTTTTAGAGGTATTAAGTAAAAAGGAGAATTTCGGTTCTAATTTTATCCAGTATATTAAAAGTTGTCATAAACCTATTCCTTTAGAATACTATGGCTGGAGTTCAAGAGAACTTTTAGAGGGCTGGTTGATAGAGAAAACTTTAGAAACAGCAGGAGAAATTGTAAAAGATGAGGATTTGGCAGGTAAAGAATTTCTATCTCTTTTATCTGAACCAGCGATTTTTTCTTCTTTAATTTATAAGATAGATTTGCCTGTAGAGAATGCTTTGCGTCTGCATTTTGTAAGAAGGCTGATAGATAAATTGAGGCTTCCTTCCAATTTTTTAGAGGATTTGTTACTCAATCAGGCTGAGGAAGGCGTTCTGCATCGCAATTTCTGGTGGATATTTTTTAAAGAGACAGAAAAAGATAAATCTTCTTTTAAAATATCTGTTTTTATTAATTTCGCCAATCGAGGAAAAGATGGAGGAAATTGTAGAAGATACGGACTTAAAGAATTTGGAGTTGAGCTGGAGAATGGTTATTTTTCCTATGAGAAGTTTTTTGAGGAAAATGAAGAGTTATGGAGAAGGCGAAATAAAGTAAATGGCAAAGAAACAGCAAAAGAGGAGGATAGGATTCCACTTGAAGTTTCTTCTGAATGGAAAGAGCCCCCCACTATTATTCACACACCACGTATCTATGATGAAAGCGGTAGATTAGTTTTGCCAGAAGTATTGCCACAAAAATGTCTATCTCCAGCAGTTATTAAAGAACTTGCTTCCCGTGCATCTAAGACTCCATGGATTGCTTTTAGATTGTATTCTATAGCAAACCGAATGAAAGAGAGAGGGATAAGTATTGATAAGAGTATTAGAGAAGAAGAGAGAAATTTACCTTATCCGATTGATAGATACAATGAGGAATGGGAAAGGCTAACTCCTGAGGAAAGAAGAAATATAATAATCAGATTTGAAAAAATTGAATTTGATGAGTTCAAAAAGGCAGTAGAGAAAAAAGCCCGTATTTTATATCCAGAAATCAAGGCCTATGCTGAAAAGAAAGGATTAAGTTTGCCTCCCAGTGATATTTTCTTCTTGGCTAAAAGTTATCCTAAAAGTTATAAAAGAATAATAGACCTTTATCCAGAAATCAAAGCCTATGCTAAAAAGAAAGGATTAAGTTTATCTCCAAGTGATATTTTCTTTTTAGCTAAGAGATACCCCAACAGTTACAGAAGAATAATAGACCTTTATCCAAAAGTTAAAGCCTATGCTGAAAAGAAAGGATTAGATTTATCTCAAAGTGATATCTTCTATTTAGCTAAAACCTATCCTAAAAGCTATAGAAGAATAATAGACCTATATCCAGTAATTAAAACCTATGCTAAGAAAAAGAAATTAAATCTATCTTCAAGTGATATTCTCTGTCTAACCAAGTTTTATTCTAAAAGCTATAGAAAGATAATAGACCTATATCCAGAAATCAAAGCCTATGCTGGAAAGAAAGGATTAAGTTTATCTCAAAGCAATATCTTCTATTTAGCCAAAAGATACCCCAACAGTTACAGAAGAATAATAGACCTTTATCCAAAAGTTAAAGCCTATGCCGAGAGAAAGAAATTAAATCTATCTCCCAGTGATATTTTCTATTTAGCTAAGAGTTATCCCAAAAGCTACAGGAGAATAATAGACCTATATCCAGAAAT
>CAZBLX010000126.1:0-3231 GCA_964492865.1 uncultured Planctomycetia bacterium
AACTTATATTGATAAATGGTTTTTAAATAATATAAAAGAGATTGTTGAGTTTGAGGAAAGATTAAAAAAAGAAAAATTAACGCCTTCTTTACTTAAAGAAGCAAAAAAGATAGGGTTTTCAGATAAATTTCTGGCAGAACTTCTTAATACATCTGAAGAGAAGATTCGTAAATTAAGAAAGAGAGAAAATATTAAAGCAGTTTATAAATTAGTGGATACCTGCGCTGCAGAATTTGAGGCTTATACTCCTTATTACTATTCTACTTATGAATATGAATGTGAGGCACGCGTATCCAAAAAAAAGAAAGTGATGATTTTGGGAGGAGGCCCTAATCGGATTGGACAAGGAATTGAATTTGATTATTGCTGTGTTCATGCTGCTTTTGCTTTGCGTGAGGAAAATATTGAAGTAATTATGGTGAATTGTAATCCCGAGACAGTCTCTACTGATTATGATACTTCCGATAAACTTTATTTTGAACCTATAACTTTAGAAGATGTTTTAAATATTGCGGATAAAGAGAATCCTTATGGAGTAATTCTTCAATTTGGAGGGCAGACTCCACTTAATTTAGCTTTAGGACTTGAGAAAGAAGGGATAAATATTTTAGGCACAAAAGCAAAGTATATTGATATTGCTGAAGATAGAGATAAATTCAGAAGACTTCTTTTAAAATTAGGACTGAAGCAGCCAGAAAGTGGAATTGCAAAAAGTTTAGAAGAAGCAAAAAAGATTGCCTTAAAAATTGGGTTCCCGATACTGGTAAGACCTTCCTATGTTTTGGGAGGAAGGGCAATGGAAATAGTTTATGATATTGATACTTTAGAGAATTTTGTAAAAGAGGCTTTGGAATATTCTATGAATCAGGTGATTTTGATTGATAAGTTTTTGGAAGATGCGATTGAGGTGGATGTAGATTTAATTGGTGACGGAAAGACTTTTGTCATTGGAGGAATTTTAGAACATATTGAGGAGGCAGGGATTCACTCTGGTGACAGTGCAATGTGTCTTCCCCCCTTTAGTCTCTCTCGAGGAACAATTGAAAAGATCAGAGAAGCTACTTATGCATTAGCGAAAGAGTTGAAAATTGTAGGATTGATGAATATTCAGGTAGCAATTAAAAATTCCTCTGTTTATATTCTTGAGGTTAATCCTCGCGCCTCAAGAACAATACCTTTTATATCTAAAGCGATTGGAGTACCTTTAGCAAAACTGGCAGCTAAAGTTATGCTGGGGAAAACCCTTAAAGAATTAGGATTTACTAAAGAGATAAAACCTCCCTATTTTTCTGTTAAAGAGAGTGTTTTTCCATTTGACCGTTTCCCAGGAACAGATATAATTTTGGGTCCAGAGATGAAATCTACCGGAGAAGTTATGGGGATTGATTTTGACTTTGGAAAAGCTTATCTTAAAAGTCAATTAGCTGCTTCCCAATTTCTGCCTAAGGAAGGCAATGTATTTATTTCTGTAAGAGATAAGGATAAAGAAGCAATTGTCCCTGTAGCAGAAGAACTTAAAAGATTAGGATTTAAAATTCTGGCTACTCAAGGAACAGCTGCTGTTTTAAAGAATAATGGAATAGAGGTAACAGTCCTTCCTAAATTAGCTCAAGGTCGTCCCAACATTTTAGATTATATGAAAAACAATGAAGTTTCTTTAATTATTAATACTCCTTCAGGAAGAATTCCCCGTAAAGATGAGGTAGTGATAAGAAGAGAAGCGATTTTGCGAAAAATTCCAGTAATTACTACTGTCTGGGGAGCGCAAGCTTCAGTTAAAGCAATCAAGGCACTGCTTGAGGAGAATTTAGAAGTTAAATCTATTCAAGAGTATCATAAATTGATAAAATATTAAATATGCTTCTTACAAAAGAAGAGATAAAAAAATTAATTGAGGAAAGTAGACTCATTGAGAATTTTATTAATTTAGATATTCAACTTACTCCCAATGGGTTTGATTTAACTGTCCAGAAAATTTTTAAGTTTATCTTGCCCGGTTCTATAGATTTTTCCAATAAAGAAAGAGTGATTTCAGAGGTAGAAGAACTCTTGCCTCAAAAAAAGAAAGAGGAAAAATATGGATGGTGGTATTTATCTCGTGGGGCTTATAAGGTAAAAACGAATGAAATTTTAAATTTGCCCTCTGATTTGGTGGCAATAGGATTTCCTCGCACATCTCTTTTAAGAAGTGGTGTATTTATTCAAAATGGTGTATGGGATGCAGGATTTTCAGGAAGAAGTGAGTTCATTCTTGTTGTGGAGAATCCTTTTGGAGTAAAGATTAAAGAAAATGCACGCTTGCTTCAGATTATTTTTTTCAGAGTAAAAAATACTCAAAATTATCAAGGGATATATAAAGACTTAAGATGAAAATTATTGAGATTGAAACTCGCCGAAGGGTAGAATTTATAGAGATTACCGCATCTGTTAAAAAAGCCGTTAAAGAAAGCAAGATTAAGGAAGGAATTTGTATTATTTTTTGTCCTCATACTACTGCCGGACTCCTTATCAATGAAAATGCGGATCCTTCAGTAAGAAAAGATATTATCAGCCAGCTTGAAAAACTTGTCCCTCAAGATGAAAGATATTCTCATCTTGAAGGAAATGCAGATGCACATATAAAATCATCTCTTTTAGGAAATTCTTTAAATTTGATTATTCATGAGGAGGAATTAATCTTGGGAACATGGCAGGGAATTTATTTCTGTGAATTTGATGGCCCAAGAAAAAGAAAAGTTTATTTGAAATTAATAAGTGTTGATAAAGGAGGTAAGTTTATTTAGCAAGATAAGGAGGAGAAGATGCCAGAATTACCAGAAGTAGAAACAATTCGCCAACAGTTAAAAGAAAAAATTTTGGGAAAGGAGATTGAGGAAGTAATTGTTAAAGATAAAAGATCTATTAAAGGGATTTCAAAAAATAAATTTATAAAAAAAGTTACGCATCAAAAATTTATGGATATTTTAAGAAGAGGGAAAGTTTTAATCTTTAAGTTAAAAGATGATCTTTTTATTGTTGTTCACCTGCGTCTTACAGGATGGTTTATTTTAAGCAAAGAAATAGAAAAATTTTCACGGGTGATTTTTAAACTTTCCGATGGATATCTTTTAAATTTTTGTGATTCAAGGATGCTGGCAGAGATTAAACTTACCGATGATTGGCAGAAACTTTCCATCATAAAAGAGATGGGGCCGGAACCGTTAGAATTAAAATTTAGTGATTTTTTGAGTT
>CAZBLX010000127.1:0-3200 GCA_964492865.1 uncultured Planctomycetia bacterium
AATGGCGATGTTTAATCGTTTTACAGAAAGAGCAAGAAAAGTTTTGGTTTTAGCTAAGGAGGAAGCACGTCGTTTCAATCACGATTATATTGGGACAGAACATATTCTTTTAGGGCTTTTAAGGGAAGGAGAAGGTGTTGCCTGTGCAGTTTTGCAAAATTTAGGTGTAGATTTAAATAGGCTGCGAAAAGAGTTAGAAAGATTAATTTCTCCAGGAAGTATTACCATGGTAGGGGGAGATCTTCCTTTTACACCCCGGGCGAAGAAAGCACTTGAATTAGCGGCAGAGGAGGCACGAAATCTGGGACATAACTATATTGGAACAGAGCATATTCTTTTAGGACTTTTAAGGGAAGAAGAAGGCTTAGCTGCACAGGTTTTATATGGTATGGGGGTAGATTTAGAAAAAGTAAGAGAAGAGATTGCATCTTTATTAGGAGGAAGTTCACCTCAGGCATCACCAACTACTTCCAAGACTCCTGCTTTGGATTCATTTGGAAGAGATTTAACACGCTTAGCCAAGGAAGGAAAATTAGACCCTGTTATTGGAAGAAAAGTTGAGATAGAAAGAGTAATTCAGGTTTTATCACGTCGCACAAAGAATAATCCTGTGCTTTTGGGTGAAGCAGGGGTAGGTAAAACTGCAATTGTAGAGGGATTGGCTCAAAGCATTGTCAGTGGTAATGTCCCTGAAGTTTTAAGGAATAAAAGGATCGTTGCTTTAGATTTAGCATTGATGATTGCAGGAACCAAATACAGAGGTCAGTTTGAGGAAAGGATTAAAGCAGTGATGGAGGAGATTAAAAGGTCAAAGGATGTGATTATTTTTATTGATGAATTGCATACTTTAGTAGGAGCAGGAGCTGCTGAGGGTGCGATTGATGCTTCCAATATTTTAAAACCGGCATTATCAAGAGGAGAGGTTCAGTGTATTGGAGCAACAACCTTGGATGAATACAGGAAACATATTGAGAAAGATGCAGCATTGGAAAGACGTTTCCAGCCTATTTTTGTTGAACCAAATACAGTTGAGGAGACTGTTGAGATACTTAAAGGGTTAAGAGATAAGTATGAAGCACATCACCGGGTGAAGTTTTCTGATGAAGCACTTGAGGCAGCGGCAAAACTTTCTGATAGATATATTTCAGGAAGATTTTTACCTGATAAAGCGATTGATTTGATTGATGAAGCAGGAGCAAGAGCACGTTTGGCAGTGCTTACAGTACCTCCCCAGATTCAGGAGATAGAAAGAAGATTAAAAGAGATAATAAAGGAGAAAGAGGCTTTGATAAAACAGCAGGATTTTGAGGGGGCGGCACGTCTGCGTGATGAGGAGAAAACTTTACGTCTTAAATTGGAAGCGCAACGCAGAGAATGGAGTAAAAGAAGAGATCAGATTATTCCTACAGTAGGAGCAGAGGATATTGCAAAGTTAGTTTCACAAATTACAGGTATTCCCATTTATCGGATAGAGGAGAAAGAATCAGAAAAATTGTTAAGGATGGAGGAAGAATTAAGAAAAAAAGTAGTCGGACAAGATGAGGCAATTAGAGCAATTGCACGTGCTGTGCGACGTGCAAGAGCAGGAATAAAAGAACCTCGTCGTCCCATAGGCTCATTTATGTTTTTAGGTCCAACTGGGGTAGGTAAGACTTTATTGGCAAGGGTTTTGGCAGAATTTATGTTTGGAGATGAGGAGGCTTTGGTTCAATTAGATATGAGTGAATATATGGAAAAGTTTAATGTCTCTCGTTTAATTGGCGCTCCTCCCGGATACGTAGGATATGAGGAAGGGGGGCAGTTAACTGAGAAAATTAGAAGACGTCCTTATGCGGTAGTTCTTTTAGATGAGATTGAGAAAGCGCATTCGGATGTGTTTAATCTACTTCTTCAAATTCTTGAGGAGGGGCGTCTAACTGATAGTTTTGGAAGAAAGGTTGATTTTCGTAATACTATTTTGATTATGACTTCTAACGTGGGAGCACAGATCATAAGAAAAAGAGGTTCTTTAGGATTTAAGACAATTAAAGAAGAAATTGAGTACGAGGAGATGAAGAATCTTTTATTGGAAGAAGTAAAAAAGACATTCAAACCTGAATTTTTAAATCGTTTGGATGAGATTATTGTATTTAAACCTTTAGATAAAGAGGCACTGGAGAAGATTGTTGAGATTGAGATTTCTTATGTTAATGAGCGTCTTCGTGAGCAAAGTTTATATGTGGAGTTATCAAAAGAAGCGAAGGAATTTTTTATTGAGAAAGGTTTTGACCTTATGTTTGGAGCGCGTCCTTTAAAAAGGATAATTCAAAGATTTTTGGAGGACCCTTTAGCAGAAGAGATGATTCGGGGAAAATTTAAGGATAAAGAAAAGAAAGATGGATTGATTAAAGTATTGGTGAAAAGAAAAGGAGAAGAATTAATTTTTGAATGAGAGTTATTTTGTTTTCATTCCTTTATTCTCCTGCCAGAAATTATTTAAATAATGGTTATCAAAACAGAAAGATTCTTTAGGTATTTTGGTGAATTAACTCTTTTTGTTTATGATACTTTCTATTTCTTATTTTCTAAAAAAAGGTCTCTTAAATCTATAATCCGGGAGATTACCTCTGTAGGAGTAGAGAGCCTGTTTTTAGTTTCTTTAATTTCTTTCTTTGTAGGAATAATTATCGCTTTTCAGACTGCTTATCAACTTAAAAGATTATCTTCTGAAATTTATATTGCTCCTTTAGTAGTTCTTTCTTTGACTCGAGAATTAGGTCCTGTATTAAGTTGCTTAATTATTGCTGCAAGAAGTGGAGCTTCTATTACTGCAAGAATCGGTTCAATGAAGATTAGTGAGCAGATTGATGCTTTAGAAACTTTCAGTATTGATCCTGTAGATTATCTTGTTGTTCCCAAATTTGTTGCTTTAGTTATTTCTTGCCCAGCCTTAGTAGTTTATGCTGATCTTTTGGGAGTTTTTGGAGGGTATCTTGTAGGAGCATTAAAATTTTCTTTACCTTTTTCTCTCTATCTTAAATTAACCCTGGAGGCGTTAACTTATAAAGATATAGTGAGCGGGTTAATAAAAAGTCTCTTTTTTGCTAGCATTATCGCTTTTGTCTCTTGTTTTGAAGGGTTTAGGCCTCAATCATCAGTTGAGGTAGCTAAAGCAGTTACCTCTTCTGTAGTAAGGTCATTTATTCTAATTATTGTTTGTG
>CAZBLX010000128.1:0-3191 GCA_964492865.1 uncultured Planctomycetia bacterium
GCTCCATAAGGAGAATTAAAGCTGAACATTCTTGGCTCTAATTCTTCTAAATAAATCCCACAATCAGGACAGCTAAATTTTGTATTAAAAAGATATTCTTTATTCTCTGTTTCATCATAAATTAAGACTAAACCTTGCGAATATTTAAGAGCAGTCTCAACAGAATCAGCTATCCTTGATTTATAACGAGACTCAACAATAATACGGTCAACAACTATCTCAATATTGTGAACTTTATATCTGTCTAATTTAATCTCCTCATCTAAATCAAAAATCTTTTTATCCACACGAACACGGGAAAAACCCTCTTTTAAAAGACGGTTAAATAAAGCCTGATAAGTTCCTTTCTTTCCTCTTACTACAGGAGAAAGAATATATATCTTATTTGCTTGAGGCAAAGATAATATTTTCTCAATTATTCCGCTTGAAGTCTCTTTTTTAATTGGCTTTCCACACCTGTAACAATGAGGTTTCCCAATGCGGGCAAAAAGAAGACGAAAATAATCATAAATTTCGGTTTGCGTGGCTACAATTGAGCGAGGTGAACCTCCAGCAGTTCTCTGCTCAATAGCAATTGCGGGAGATAAACCTTCAATATAATCTACATCTGGCTTTTGCAGTTGTTCTAAAAATTGACGTGCATAACTAGATAAACTTTCCACATAACGACGTTGACCTTCAGCATAAATAGTATCAAAAGCCAAAGAAGATTTACCGCTTCCTGAGACTCCAGTGATAACAATTAACCTGTTTTTGGGAATCTCTAAATCAATATTTTTTAAATTGTGAACACGCGCTCCCTTTATCCTTATATAATCCATATTTAACTGCCAACTTTTACTGTAGAGATAATTTTTTCTAAAAGTGCTTGGGAAGATAAAATCGCCAAATAACTTGTTTTAGGGTTAATTTTTGAAGGAATATTCTCTATTAAAATATTTATCTTTGCTTTATCAGAAGATATCTCCAATTGATGAACATTATATTTTAATTTTGGATCTAACTTAATTATCACCTTTATATCTTTAAATAAAGAAGCTAAAAATATCGTTGAGGAAACATTTATATTTTGGGGAAAATATTTTATTGCCTCCCCTAATTTACCTTCAAAAAGAATTCTTTTTTTGTGCAGAGATATTTTTTTATTTTTAAAAAAAGGAGCATCTTTTAAAGAT
This sequence comes from uncultured Planctomycetia bacterium, assembly GCA_964492865.1. Lineage (GTDB taxonomy): Bacteria > Omnitrophota > Gorgyraeia > Duberdicusellales > 4484-171 > CAZBLX01. The sequence goes on from CAZBLX010000128.1 coordinate 1,176, forward strand.
AAAGCAGATTTGGAAGTAATAAGAACAATTTTCTTTATCCTGCTGTATTTTACTGCCGAAAGAGCATCTACTCCGGCAATTGCTCCTGAGGGGATATAAAGATTAATCTTTTTCTTTTTTATTTTTTCTAACAATCCTGGATATTTCACAAATACACCACTACTTAAAATAAATAAATCTTTTCTGAATATAAAATCTTTCTCTATCAACTCTTTTGCTACATCAATACTTGCTGCTTCAATTATAAGATCACAATTTTTTATCATCTTTTCCAAATCAAATATTTTCGGTCTTCTCTTCAGTTGAGAGATTAATCTTTCTATCTTTCTTTTATCTAAATCACAAATACCATAAAGAACAATCTTTTTTTTATCTAACTCCTCTATAAACTTTGCCAAACTTGAACCAATCGCTCCACAGCCGACTATTCCTGCCTTTATTCTCTTCATACCTTAACCAGTATATTATCAATTAATCTTGCTCTTCCCACATGGACCGCTAAAGCAATCAACACTTTCTGATTTTTCCTTATAGTTTTTAAACTTTCCAAAGTGGAGGGACAAGCTACTTCTACATAATCAATTCTGCTTTCAGGAATTTTTTCTTTTATAAATCTTATCACTGCTTCTCTTACTTTCTGAGGATTTTCTTTCTGTTTAATAAGAGCTTTTGCTTTTTTTAGTGATTGATAAAGAAACGCAGCTTTTTTTCTTTCAGATGAAGTAAGATAACTATTTCGTGAACTCATTGCTAATCCATCCTTTTCTCTTACAATAGGTAAAACTTTAATCTTAACAGGAAAATTCAAATCACGCACCATTCTTTTTATAATTTGAGCCTGCTGAAAATCTTTCTGTCCAAAATAAGAAATATCCGGATTCACAATATTAAATAATTTAGCCACTACTGTGGTAACTCCTCGAAAATGTCCAGGTCTAAATTTTCCACATAGATATTTACTTAAAGACACTTCCTCCACATAAGTAGAAAAATTTTCTGGATACATAACTTTTGCTGTAGGATAAAAAAGAAGATCTACTTTTTCCTCTTCCAAAATCTTTTTATCTTTTTTAAATGGACGGGGATATCTTTTATAATCCTCTTGAGGCCCAAACTGAATAGGATTAACAAAAATACTCACCACAACAAAATCACACTCTTTTTTTGCTTTTCTAATTAAAGAAAGATGTCCTAAATGCAATGCACCCATAGTAGGCACAAATCCAACTATTTTTTTCTCCTCTTTCACTTTCTTTATTATTTCTCTTACCTTTAAAATACTTCTTGCAACAATCATCCCTTTATTTTCTTCTTCAACTCTTTAAGTTTCTCCTCAATCTCTGGCTCTATCTCTAATAAAGGTTTTAAAACAAATTCTCTTTCCCACATACGGGGATGAGGAATTTTTAGCTGAGCTAAATTAATTATTTTATCATCATATAAAAGGATATCCAAATCAATTGTGCGTGGTCCATACTTTATTTTTCTTTCTCTACCTAAACTCTCCTCAACTTCTTGCAAAAATTTAAGCAAATCCAAAGGAGAAAGATCTGTTTTTATCTTAATCACTCCATTTAAATATTTTGGCTGAGGAATATATCCCCAGGGTTCTGTCTCTATAATTGATGAAACTTTTTCAATTTTTATATGAGGATTTTCCTCAAGATATTCTAAAGCTTTTTTGATATTTTTTTCTCTATCTCCTAAATTTGAACCTATCCCAATGAATACATTAAACATTCTCCAGTATCTTAACTGCTTTTTTTAAATTCTCCTCTGAAGTTGTCAAAGCCACTCTTATAAATCCCTCACCAAACTTACCAAAACCAACTCCCGCAGTTACAACTATACCTTTTTTAAGAAGAAACTTCGCAAATTCTAAGGAAGAACTATAAGGTATTTTTATCCATATATAAAAGGTGCTTTCTGCCCAAACTTTCCATCCTTGTTTTCTAATTCCTTCTAAAAAAATATCCCTTCTTCTTTTAATAATCTTTCTTAAATTTTTTATAAATC
>CAZBLX010000129.1:0-3180 GCA_964492865.1 uncultured Planctomycetia bacterium
AATTTTTTGGTTGATTTAAATGAAGAATTTAAAGGATACATTATGAATACAGAGACTGAAGAGCTTCCTTTAAGAAGTGATTTGAAAGATTTCCGTATCCGCTTCTATTAATATGCGTTATTTGCTTTTCTCTGATATTCACAGCAATTGGGAGGCATTCTCCGTTCTTCTTGATTTTTTAGAGAAAGAAAAGTTTGACAAACTCATTTTTTTAGGAGATGCGGTAGGTTATGGAGCAGATCCAGATAAAGTAGTAAAGGAACTTTCCCAACTAAATATTTCCAAATGCGCAGGAAATCACGACTGGGCGGCAGTGGATAAATTTTCTTTAGAATATTTTAATCCTATAGCTAAATATGCAATTGAATGGACAAAAAAATCTATCTCTTCTTTTACTTTTAACTTTTTATTTTCTTTACCATTAAAACATGAAGAAAAAGATTTTTTTTGTGTTCATGGAAGTATTTTTAAACCAGACAAATTTTATTATATTACCAATATAGAAGAGGCGCATCTTAATTTTTCACTTCTTGAGAAAAATATTTGCTTTGTAGGGCATACTCATCGACCAGGGGTATATATTAAGAAAGAAGATAAAATTTTCTTCTCTCGGAATGAAGAATTGATTTTAAATTCTAAATTTAGATATATTATCAATGTGGGCAGTATTGGTCAACCCCGTGATGGTGATCCACGAATTTGTTTCTGTATTTATGATGAGGATAAAAAAAAGATAACCTATAAAAGATTAGAATATGATATAATAAAAGCACAAAGGAAAATTATAGAAAGAGGATTGCCTCCTTTTTTAGCTTACCGTTTAGGGAAGGGAGTTTAAAAGGAGGTGTAATGAAAGATTTAGAAAAAGTGAAAAGAAGAATTGAAGAGTTGCGTGAATTAATCCGTTATCATGATTGGCGTTATTATGTTTTAAGTGATCCGGAGATTTCTGATAAAGAGTATGACGATTTGATGAGAGAACTGAAGGAATTAGAAGAAAAATATCCTCAATTTATCAGTCCTGATTCGCCTACACAAAGAGTATCCGGCGCAGTTTTAGAAGGATTTCCTACAGTGAAACATAAAGTAAAGATGCTTTCTTTGGATAATACTTACTCTATAGATGAGTTAAAAGAATGGGAAGAAAAAATTAAAAGGATGCTAAAAAGAGATGTAAAACTGGATTATACCGCAGAGCTTAAAATTGATGGAGTGAGTTGTGCTTTGATTTATGAGGAAGGAAGGTTAACTCTGGGAGCAACAAGGGGGGATGGAGAGACAGGAGAAGATATTACTCCTAATATTAGAACTATCTCCACCGTTCCTTTAAAACTTTTGGGAAAAGATGTACCCCGAGCAATTGAGGTGAGAGGAGAAATTTACATGGAGAAGGAGGATTTTAAAAGATTAAATGAGGAAAGAAAAAGAAGAGGGGAGTCTTTATTTGCCAATCCTCGCAATGCTGCCAGTGGTTCTCTTAAACTTCTTGATCCTAAATTAGTGAAAACAAGAAATTTAAAATGTTTCATTCATTCTTTTGGATGGGTAGAGGGATTTAAGTTTAGCACTCACTGGGAATTTTTAAGTAAAATTAAAGAATGGGGATTAAGAGTGAATCCTACAAGCAGATACTGTAAAAATTTAGATGAAGTTATTCAGTATTGTCAGGAGTGGCAAAAAATGAGAGATTCTTTAGAATATGAAGTAGATGGAGTAGTAGTTAAAGTGAATTCATTCGCTTTACAGAAGGAGTTAGGTTCAACACTGAAATCTCCTCGCTGGGCAGTAGCTTATAAATTTCCTGCTCATCAGGCAACTACAGTAGTAGAGGATATTATTTTTAGTGTAGGAAGAACAGGAATGATTACTCCTGTAGCGATATTGAAGCCTGTTGAATGTGGAGGAGTAACCATTTCCCGTTCTACTTTGCATAATTTTGATGAGATAGAAAGATTAGATGTAAGAATAAAAGACACGGTGTTGGTTGAAAGAGCTGGCGAGGTTATACCTAAGATAGTAAAAGTAATCACTTCTAAAAGACCTAAGGATGCAAAAAAGGTAGAAGTTCCCCAAGCTTGTCCTGTCTGTGGAGGAAAAATTATGAAAGAAAAAGAGGAGGAGGTTTACTGGTTCTGCATTAATCCTAATTGTCCTGCCCGTCTTAAACAATCACTGCTTCATTTTGCATCACGAGCTGCTTTAGATATTGAAGGTTTAGGAGAAAGTGTAGTGAATGAGTTGGTAGAAAGAAAAATGGTTAAAAGTTTAGTAGATATTTATAAACTCACAAAGAAGGATTTTTTGAAACTTCCTTTATTTGCTGAGAAAAAAGCAGATAATTTATATCATGCAATCCAGGAAAGCAAAAAAAGAAGCTTGGCGCGATTCTTATATGGATTGGGAATAAGATATGTGGGAGAGAAAATCGCTCAGGTTTTGGCAGAGAAATTTAAAGATATTGATAAATTTTTTGAGTTAAAAGAGCCAGAACTGGAAAGAATCCCTGAGATAGGACCTACAGTTGCCTCATCAGTGGTAAAATTTTTCTCTCAGCCTCAGGTCAAGGAAATGATCGAGGAATTTAAAAAGTTAGGTTTTAATTTAAAAGAAGAAGAAAAAATAAAGAAAGATATTCTTAAAGGTAAAGTTTTTGTATTTACAGGAGAGCTGGAAGATTTCACCCGTACACAAGCACAGAAAGCAGTAGAGGAATTGGGAGGAAAGTGGTCATCGTCAGTTAGCAGAAATACCGATTATGTAGTGGTAGGCAAAAATCCAGGATCTAAATTTGAGAAGGCAAAAAGATTGGGAATAAAGATGATTAATGAAGAAGAATTTAAAAAATTATTAAAAGGAGAAAAAATTTAGTGTTTGCTAAAATTCTTTCAAGTTTTTTGGGAATAATAATTTTTAGCAGTTGTGTCACTACAGAATATAATGTTGCTACTCATAAAAAAGACTTTTTCTTTTATTCGGTAGAGAAGGAGATTAATTTAGGAAGAAATTTAGCTAAAGAAGTTTCGCGCCAATTTAAACTTAGCTATGCTCCTTCCTATTTAGAAAAAGTAAACAGAATTGGTAAAAAATTAGTAAAGGTATGTGACCGCAGAGAAATTTTTTATCACTTTTATGTTATTGATAAAGATGAAAAAAATGCTTTTTGTCTGCCTGGAGGTTACA
>CAZBLX010000130.1:0-3164 GCA_964492865.1 uncultured Planctomycetia bacterium
CTGATTTAGATGCTAAGGAGATGATTTATAAATCAAGGCTTAATTTTGAAAAAGAAACTACACAGAAAAAAGAGGAACTTTTACAACTTGAAAAAAAGCTTTTTCAGAGAGAAGAAAATTTAGAGAAGCGATTGGAGTTTATAGAAAACAAGGAGAAAGATATAGCCCAAAGAGAGCAGGAGATAAAAACTTTACAGGAGAGTTTATTTAAGGAGAGGGAAAAATTAAAAGCATTGATTGAGGAAGAAAAAGAAAAACTGCAAAGAATTTCCTCCCTCACTCCTCAAGAAGCAAGAGAGATTCTTTTAAAAAGGTTTGATGAAGAGTTGAGAATAGAGAAAGCCAGAAGAATAAGAGAGATAGAGGAGGAGATTAAGGAAGAATCAGAGAAAAAAGCAAAAGAGATAATCTCCTTAGCTTTACAAAGATGTGCCGTGGAGCATACTACAGAGACTACAGTAAGTGTAGTGCATCTTCCTAATGATGAGATTAAAGGGAGAATTATTGGTAGGGAGGGAAGAAACATCCGTGCTTTTGAGATGATTACAGGAGTGGATTTGGTAATTGATGATACACCGGAGGCAGTAAGTATTTCTTGTTTTGATCCGGTAAGAAGAGAAATAGCACGAATATCTTTAGAAAAATTAGTAGCTGATGGAAGGATACATCCGGCAAGAATTGAGGAGGTGGTGGAGAAAACAAAGAAAGAGTTTGAAAGTAGATTAATTGAAGAAGGAAGACAAGTTGCTTTTGAAGTGGGGGTGCATAATCTTCATCCTGAGTTAATAAAGCTTTTGGGAAAATTGAAATATAGAACAAGTTTCGGACAAAATGTTTTACAACATTCAAAAGAGGTAGCTTTTATTATGGGAATTTTAGCTTCAGAGTTAGGGTTGGATGCACGATTAGCAAAAAGGGCAGGGCTTTTGCATGATATAGGAAAAGCAGTTGATCATCAGGTAGAAGGAACTCATGCTAAAATTGGAGCAGAACTTTTAAGAAAGTATGGAGAAAATGAGATTATAATTAATGTTGCTGAAGCTCATCATGAAGAAGCAGAGTTCAGATCAATTTATGCTGTTTTAGGGCTGGTAAGTGATGCAATAAGCGCTTCTCGTCCAGGAGCAAGACGAGAGACACTGGAGACTTACATAAAAAGATTAAAGGATTTAGAGAATATCGCTACTTCTTTTGAAGGAGTGGAGAAGGCATTTGCTATTCAGGCAGGAAGAGAAGTAAGAGTGATTGTTACGCCTACAAAAGTTAAGGATGAGGAGATGCCTCTTTTGGCTATGGAGATAAAAAAAAGAATTGAGAAAGAAATGGAATACCCAGGTCAGATTAAAATAACTGTAATTAGAGAAACACGCGCTATTGAATATGCTAGATAAACTAAAAGTGCTTTTTATTGGAGATATTGTAGGAAAGCCAGCACGGGAATGCCTTAAGGAAATTTTGCCCCCTTTAAAAAAGGAGAAAGGAATAGATTTTGTGATTGCTAATGGAGAAAATGCCAGTGGAGGTTCAAGTATAGTTCCTAAAAACGCAGAAGAGATTTTAGAGGCAGGAGTGGATGTGATTACTACCGGAGATCATATTTTTAAAAAGAAAGAGGCAAAAAAAACGTTAGATGATTTTCCGGTATTAAGGCCTTTAAACTATGGAGAATTAGCCTGGGGGAAGGGGTTTATAATAAAAAATTTAGGAGAATTAAAAATAGCTGTAGTAAATCTTTTAGGAAGAGTATTTATGCAGCCGGTAGATTGCCCTTTTAAAGCAATAAGAGATGTGCTTCCTCAACTGCAGAAAGAAACAAAAATTATAATTGTGGATATGCATGCAGAAGCAACATCAGAAAAATTAGCCATGGGTTATTTCTTAGCTAAAAGTGTCTCTGCAGTAATAGGTACTCACACTCATATTCCTACTGCCGATGAGAGAATTTTGGATAACTTTACAGGTTATATTACTGATGTGGGAATGACAGGAAGTTTTGATTCTATTTTGGGAAGAGAAAAATATCCAATTATTGAAAGGTTTATTACCAATATTCCTAAAAGATTTAATATCGCTAAGGAAGATGTCCGTATGCAGGCAGTCTTATTAGAAATTGACAGTTTTAGTGGAAGGTGTGAAAATATTGGAAGGATTGAGGTAAAGAGGAGGTAGTTATGGAATGGAAGGGAGAAGAAAGAAGGCGATTTCCTCGGGCAAATTTTCCTTGCAAGATTACAGTAGTCTCCCCGATTCGCTATCTAAATTCTCATACTGAGAATATAAGTGAAGGAGGTATAAGAGTGCTTCTGGAGGAGAAATTAAGCCCTTATAGTGTTGTAGGAGTTGAGATTTTTGTAGATAAAGGAAAGTCTATAAAATGTAAAGCAAGAATTGTCTGGGTAAAGGAAAAGATCAATCCTTTAGAGAAAGTGCCAGTGATGTATGATACAGGAATGGAGTTTATTGAGATAAATGATTGCGATCGGGAATATTTAAGAAAATTGGTGGAAAAAATACTTTCTATGCAAGAATGATTTTAGAGAAAATCAATTCTCCTCAAGATTTAAGAAAATTAAATCTAAAAGAGTTAAATATTTTAGCCGAAGAGATAAGAAGACTTATAATTAGGGTAGTAAAAGAAAAAGGTGGACATCTTGCTTCTTCCTTAGGTGCGGTTGAACTTTGTATTGCTTTACATTACTCTTTAAATACACCTTCTGATGATTTAATTTTTGATGTAGGACACCAGGCTTACGCTCACAAAATTATTACAGGAAGAAGGGAAAGATTTTACCAGTTAAGAGAATACAAAGGACTCAGTGGTTTTCCCAATCCAGAAGAATCAGAATATGATCTTTTTATCAGTGGGCATGCCTCAACCGCTTTAAGCTGGGCACTGGGTGTTGCTGAGGCAAAAAAAATAAAAGGAGAAAAAACTGAGACAGTAGCTGTAATTGGAGATGGATCATTAACAGGAGGGATGTGTTTTGAGGCATTAAATAAATGTGGAGAGTTAAGAAGTGATGTGCTTGTAATTTTGAATCACAATCAGATGAGTATATCTGCTTCAGTAGGTGCATTAAGCAAATATCTTACAAAAATTATATCTTTACCTATTTATAATAAAATAAAAAATGAACTGGAGAAATTTTTATCACACCTTCCTT
>CAZBLX010000131.1:0-3163 GCA_964492865.1 uncultured Planctomycetia bacterium
GGACTTTTTCTTATTCTTGCTGGAGCTATAACCATTGCTATTGCTAAGGAATAAAAGTTTTCTGTTTTTTAACTTTTAAAGGCAGGGAATTTCCCTGCCTTATTTTTTTATAATGAGGATAGGTTTAGCCTTAGGTGGGGGAGGAGCAAGAGGGTTTTTCCATATAGGAGTACTTAAGGGTTTAGAGAAGTTAAAGATAAAAATTTCCTATATTGGAGGAACTTCAATCGGAGCAGTAGTGGGAGCTTTATATGCTCTTTATCAGGATGCGGGATATGTGGAAAAAATAGCTTTGAATATTTTAGAAAAATATGAAAAAGAATTGGCTATTTTTAAAAATTATACTGCTTCTTCTGAAGTTGAGGAAAGAAAACTTTTTTTAGAAAAAGCATATAATTTTGTGAAGGAATTCTATCTGTGGAATATAAAAAAGATTAAGCTTTTCTTAGTCAGCCCTTCCCCTTTTTTAAAGATATTCAAAGAACTGTTTGGCAAAAAAACTTTTCGTGATTGTAAAATTCCTTTTTTATGTTCTACTGTAGATTTAAAAAAAGGAGAACCTCTTTGTTTAGAAGAAGGAACACTTTTTAAAGCAGTGCTTGCCTCCTCAAGCCTTCCTGGTTTTTTCCCCCCTTTAAGAAATAAAGATAAGATATTAGTAGATGGAGGAGTGCTTCTTCCTCTACCGGTTACTTTTTTAAAAAGTAGAGTGGATTTTATTATTGGGGTGAATTTAGAGCCAGAAAGGATTCCTTCTGAAGAAGTGAAGAATATAGTGGAGATTCTTTTTCGCGTAGAGAGAATTCGTTATCAGAAAATTCTTGAGGATATTCTGAAAGAAGTTGATTATTTAATTTCTTTAAAAGATACCTCCCTTAAATGGACAGATTTCAGCAAAGCAAAAAGACTTATTGAGTTAGGAGAGAAGGAGGTTCTTGATAACCAGGGAAAATTTATTAAAATATTAAAAAAACGCTTTTGGAGAAAAATATTTTTAGGGAGGTGAGATTATGGTTTCCCGTATTAAAGAATTTATTGCCTATCATGCTTCAAGAAAAATTCTTGCTTTAGTTCCTTATTTTTCTAAAGAAAATTTAATTCGTCTTACTTATCTTGCTGAACGTGTTCTTACCAAATATGATCCTCAGGTAATTGGAGCAATTAGAGAGGTAAGAAGATATTTTAAAGAGAATCACCCTTGTTTAGAATTGGCAAAAAGAATTATAAAACAACTTAATCCTCGTTGTCGAGATAAACTTGTAGAGAATCTTTTTATTAATGCTATGTTTCGTGGAGTAGACAAATGTAAAGAATTTGCTGCTAAATATGGGTTTGAACCTCCTTGGTTTATGGTTATTTCTCCCACAATGAGATGCAATTTAAACTGTAAAGGTTGTTCTACACGCAAATATACAAAAGATACAGATTTACCTATTGAAGTAGTAGATAGAATCATTAGTGAGGCGAAAAAAGAGATGGGGATGCATTTTATTGTCACCCAAGGCGGGGAAATGTTTGTTTATGATGAGATGTGGAAGCTTTATGAGAAGCATAATGATGTTTATTTTCAGGTTTATACCAATGGAACATTAATTGATAAGAAAGTTGCCCAGCGTTTAGCTAAGTTAGGAAATGTAGCTCCTATGATTAGCTTAGAAGGGTTTCGTAAAGAGACTGATGAAAGAAGAGGAAAAGGTGTATTTGATAAAGTGATGCAGGCGATGGATAATTTAAGAGAAGCAGGGGTTTTGTTTGGCTTTTCAGTTACTCAAACAAGAACTAATACTGATGTGGTAACTTCTTTTGAATTTATTGATATGCTGATTGAGAAAGGTTGTTATATTGGCTGGTATTTTCAATTTTTACCTATTGGAAAAGACCCGGATATCTCTTTAGTTCCTTTGCCTGAACAACGCCTGAAATTAAAAAAATTCATAGAAGAGGTAAGAGCTACCCGTCCTATATTTATTGGAGATTTCTGGAATGATGGACCATTTGTGGGAGGTTGTATCTCATCAGGTCGTCGTTATATTCATATTAATCATAAAGGAGATGTCGAACCTTGTGCTTTTGTTCATTTTGCTGTAGATAATATAAAAGAGAAATCATTAGTAGAAGCACTTAATTCTGATTTCTTTAAATTCTTAAGAAGTAAACAACCTTTCTCAGAAAATCTATATGCTCCTTGTATGATTATTGACCATCCCTGTATTTTGAGAGAAGCAGTGAGAAGATTTGATGCTCAACCCACACATCCAGATGCAGATCAAATTCTAAAAGGAGAGATTGCTCGTTTTCTTGATGAGTATTCTAAAAAGATTAATGAGATTACTCAACCAGAATGGGAGAAATGGAGGAGGGAAAGGGTTACTCTTATGAATGAAGCTTCTTTATAGGAAACTTTATCGTATCTTTTCTTTTTCCTTCGTTCTTCTTTATAGTTATACTTCTAAGATAATAACTTTAACTGTTGTTGGTTTTTTTATCTTTCTTCTTTTGTCTCTTGAATACTGGCGATTTAAAAATCCTCATCTTAATGAGAAAATTTTTAAGCTATTTTCTTTTTATCTTAAGGAAAAAGAGAAAAGAAAAATTTCTTCTACAACTATTTTTTTCTTCGTAATTTTTTTTATTGTTTTGTCTTTCTCTAAAGATGTAGCTTTAATCTCTTTATGTTTTTTAATTTTTCCTGATGTATTTTCTGCGTTAGGAGGAAGTTTCTTGGGAAGAATTAAAATTATTCAAAATAAGACCTTAGAAGGTTCTTTCTGCTTTTTTTTCTGCTGTATAATTATTGGTTTTATATTTAAAAAATTAGGATTTGATTTTTCCTGGAGCGCAATTTTTACTTCCTCTTTTTTAGCTTCTATGGTAGAATTAATACCTTATATTGATGATAATATTAGTGTGCCTTTTACAGCAGCAATAATTTTTGAAATTTTTAAAAGATTATGAAGCTAAATATAATAAAGGAAAATATTTTAGTAAAAGATGTAGTGTTGATTTTTTTCTTCTCTTTCCTTATGACGATTTCTTCGCAAATCAGATTATATCTTTTCTTTACTCCGGTTCCGGTAACTTTGCAAACTTTGGTTTTGTTTCTTTCTATTTTTTATCTTCGCCAGAAAGCTTTCTTTTCTCAGTTTTTCTGGATTCTTTTGGG
>CAZBLX010000132.1:0-3156 GCA_964492865.1 uncultured Planctomycetia bacterium
TATTGGAAAGAATTCCTTCAGGAGAGTTTATTTTAAAATTTTCTCTTCCTGTAGAGGAGTTTTTAGATAAAATAGGCAATGTGCCTCTTCCTCCTTATATAAAAGAAAAAGTTGATGAGGAAGATTACCAGACAGTTTTCTCTCAAAAAGAGGGTTCTGTTGCTTCTCCTACTGCTGGTTTGCATTTTACCCATTCTTTGTTAGAGAAGATTAAAAATAAAGGAGTAAAGATTACAAAGATTACTTTGCACTGCGGAGTTTTTACATTCCGTCCTATAAAAACAGAAGATATAAGAAAACATAAAATCCAGGAGGAGTATTTTATTATCTCTTCAGAATCAGCAAAGTTGATAAATGAAGCAAAAAACAAAGGAAAAAGAGTATTTGCTGTAGGCACAACTACTACACGAGCATTGGAATCCTCTGCTTGTGATAATATAGTTACTCCTCAGGAAGGATACACATCTCTTTATATCTATCCAGGTTATAAATTTAAGATAATAGATGCTTTGATAACTAATTTTCATACCCCTTGCTCTACAAATCTTGTTCTTGTCGCCAGTTTCTGTGGATTAGAGTTGATGAAAAAAGCTTATCAATATGCAATAGAGAAAAGATTTCGCCTTTTCAGCTTAGGTGATGCTATGCTTATTCTTTAATCTATTGGAAATCAATAGCTTATGAAATGAAAGATTTTTTTCCTTCAAAGGTTGACGAAAGACGAGCTTTCTAATATAATAAACCTCTATTATGTCTCAAGAATTAATTTATAAACGTGTATTTTGTCTATGTGGACATGCCCAGAGTGGTAAGACTTCGCTTTCTGAAGCCATTCTTTACCAGTGTGGGGCAACTACTCGCTTGGGAAGAGTTGAGGAAGGTACCACGGTAAGTGATTATGAAGAGGATGAGAAAGAGAGGAAAAGTTCAATAAATTTAGCTGTTTTAGAAGCAAAGTATAAAAATTACCATTTACAGTTTATTGATACTCCTGGTTATTTAGATTTTATTGGAGAACTTATCAGTGGACTGAAAGCTTCTGATTTTGCTGTAGTTGTTGTTGATGCTGCCAGTGGGGTTGAGGTAGGGACAGAGAAAGCCTGGGAACTTATTCGCAAGGAAAATTTACCCTGTCTTTTTTTTATAAATAAATTAGATAAAGAAAATACTTCCTATGAAAAAACGTTTGCTCAGATAAGAGAACTTCTTACCAAAAAGGCAGTTTCTTTCTGCTCTTTATCCGATCAGAATATTAATATTTTAAAGGAAAAAGATAAAGATAAATCACTTTTTAACCAGATTGTGGAAACAGTTGCTGAAAGCGATGATACTTTGCTGGAGAAATATCTTGAAGGAGAAACATTAACCGAAGAAGAGTTAAAAGTTGCTTTAAAAAAAGCAATACTGAAAGGGGAATTATTTCCTGTTGTAGGAGGAGTAGCGATAGAAAAGAAGGGAATAGAGGTTTTGTTAGAGGTAATTTCTGAGGTAATGCCTGATCCTTCCTCAATTGTGCGTGAAGCAGAGACAGATAATGGAAAGATTAAGATTGAGCCGAAAATTGAAGATCCTTTATGTGCACAGGTATTTAAGACAATAATTGACCCTTATGTAGGACAACTGAATATTTTTCGTGTGTTTTCAGGAAAGATTGTTTCTAATTCTGAGGTTTTTAATGCGAATAAAAAGATAAAGGAAAAGATAGGTCAAGTCTATACTCTTTTAGGTAAGCAACAGATTCCTCAGGAGAAAATTACTGCTGGAGGAATTGGCTGTATTGCTAAACTTAAAGATACCCAGACCCAAGATACATTATGTGATTCTTCAAGAATTTGCAGACTCCCACCGATAGAGTTTCCTCCTACTGTTTTTTCTGCCTCTGTAAAACCCAAAACAAGGCAAGATGAGGAAAGGATTTCTACTGCTTTATCGCGTCTTGTCTCTGAAGATCCTACTTTTAACGTCTCTCGTGACTCTCAAACTAAGGAGCTTATAATTTCAGGAATGGGAGAACTGCATTTAAATGTAATTATTGAAAGGATGAAGAGAAAATATCAAGCCAATGTAGAACTGGGGACTCCTAAGGTTCCTTATAAAGAGACAATTACCAAATCCGTAAAGGTTCAGGGAAAATATAAAAAGCAGACTGGAGGAAGAGGTCAGTATGGTGATGTATGGATTGAGGTAGAGCCATTAGAGAGAGGGAAAGAGTTTGAGTTTGTAGATAAAATTGTTGGAGGAGCAATCCCCAGAAATTTTATACCTTCGGTAGAGAAGGGAATAAGGAATGCGATGAAAGAGGGAATTTTAGCCGGATTTCCTGTTACAGATATAAAAGTAACTTTATACGATGGTTCTTATCATCCTGTAGATTCTTCTGACATTGCCTTTCAGATTGCTGGTTCTATGGCTTTAAAGAAAGCGTTGGAACAGGCTGGTTCAGTTTTACTTGAGCCAATAATGAATGTGGAGATAACTGTTCCTGAAGAATTTATGGGACAGATTACCGGAGATATAAATGCACGACGAGGAAGAGTATTGGGAATGGAAGCTAAAGGGAAAAACCAGGTAATTAAAGCCTTGATTCCTTTAGCGGAGATGTTTAAATATGCCTCTGACCTGCGCTCGGTTACGGGAGGAAGAGGAAGTTATACAATGAGCTTCTCACATTATGAGATTGTTCCCCAGCGAATCGCCTCTTCTATTATTGAGAAGGCAAAGAGAGAAAAAGAGAAAAGTTAGTGAAGATTTTTACTTCTCAAGTCTCTCTTTTAGGTAAAAAAGAATATAAAGATATTCGTTTAGAAAAATTAAAAGAGAAATTTAAATCAGCAAAAATTAGTTTTTATCGGGTAGAATTTACCAACGAGAATATTTTTTCTTGTGATTGTATTTTAATAAAAGAAGATGAGCTTTTGGATTTAGTTATTGAAGATATGGAAAAAATAGAATCTTTATGGGGAAGAGTTGAAGAAAAAATTTTAAAGAAAGCTTACCAGATTCTTGAGAAAGGAAAACCTTTAGCAGAAAATTTAACTGAAGAAGAGATAAATCAGCTGAAGAATTATAATCTTATTACTTTAAAGCCAGTTGTATTTTTAAAAGAAAAATTTTTATGGGAGGATATTTTTAAAGCTATGCATTTGATATTTTTCT
>CAZBLX010000133.1:0-3128 GCA_964492865.1 uncultured Planctomycetia bacterium
CTGAAGATGCAAGTTTAAAGGAGGCATTACATCAGATTGTTCGGGATATTGAAGAAGGTTTTAAGTTATCTGAGGCAATGGCAAAACATCCTCATGTATTTAGCGAGTTGTATGTTAATACTGTGATTGCTGGAGAAGCAGGAGGAGTATTGGATAAAGTATTACTGAGATTAGCTTCTGTTTTAGAAGAGGAACAGGAGACAAGGATGGGTATTAAAGCAGCTTTGCGATATCCAGTTATGGTTGTTATTGCTTTAATTGTTGCGGTGGTGGTGCTTTCTGTATTTGTTTTGCCTACATTTATAAAAATTTATCAGGGGTTTAATGTGAAACTGCCTCTTCCTACACGCATTATGATTTTTGTCAGCAATAGTTTACGTCATTATTGGTTTATCACTATTCCTGCTATTGCTGCTATTTTCTTTCTTATTCGTTTCTATATCAATACTCCTTTAGGAAGAAGGCAATGGGATAATTTTAAATTTAATATGCCTGTATTTGGAAAAATTTATACAAAAATTGTGATGTTAAGATTTGCCTCTATGCTTAATGTGCTTTATCAGGCAGGGCTGCCTATTCTTAAAATACTGGATATTGTAAAGATAACTATTGGGAATGTAATTCTGGCAAAAGATATGGATGGTGTTAAGAAAGATGTGGCTGATGGTAAAGGAATATCAGGAGGAATTCTGGCAAGCAAATACTTTCCTCGTATGGTAGGGTATATGGTTTCTATTGGAGAAAAGGCAGGTGCCTTAACCACAATGCTTGATTCATTATGTGAATATTATAGTCAAGAGGTCAGGAATGCTTTGAAAAACCTGACTTCTTTGATTGAGCCAATAATGACTGTAGTCTTAGGAGCTGTAGTTATGACCATGGCTTTGGCAATATTTTTACCGATGTGGAATTTAATTTCTATTATAAAACAGGCGCGATAAAAAAGGAGGTGCAGGATGCGTAAAATTTATCGTTTGGGGGATGATTTATTTATTGCGGTTGCTTTTGTAAGTTTTATAGTGGGGATAGTTTTGCATCTTATGGGAATTGAGGATTTAGCTTTAGGAATAACTCCAAACGCAATTTTATTCTTCTCTATGATGTGTCTGCTCTTCAGTATTGCGTTAAGCCTTTACGATTTACATATGAAAGGATAAAAAGCGATAATTTTTATTTAGACTGGAAGAAAAAATGGAAAAGCATAGAATTTTAATTGTGGATGATGAGCCACATATTCTTTCCTTGTTGAGAAAAATACTTGAGGAGGAATCCAGAGAGATACTGACTGCAGAAAGTGCAGAGGAGGCTTGGCAATTTCTTAAAGAAAAAGGTGAAGTAGGGGTAGTTATTTGTGATCAGCGTCTTCCCAATATGAGTGGGGTTGATTTTTTGGTTAAAGTAAAAAGGCTATATCCTGATACAATCAGGATTCTTATTACTGGGTATCCGGAAATTTCCACTGCTATTGAAGCAATCAATAAAGCTCACATCTGGCGGTATATTTTAAAACCGATTGATGCAGATAATTTAAAAATTTTAATTAATCAGGCTTTTGAATATTACCGGATTTTAAAGGAAAACAGACTGCTTTTAAAAATTGCTCGTCAACAAAAAGAGTGGATTGAGGCGATAAAAAAAGAATTTCCTGAGGTTGTAAATCAGCAGATGAGCAGGCTCTCTTCGGAGTTTGATGATAAAAAGATTGCAGAGACGATTGAGGAGTTTATAAAAAAGTATTCCAATCAAAAATAGCCATGACGAAATTGGAAAAAAAGTTATTGGAAAAGAATTGGATTACTGGTTTACAATTTTTGAAAGCCAAAGAAGAAGCCCAGAAACTTAAAAAATCTTTTTATGCTGCGATTATAAAATTGGGATATTTAACCGAAGAAGATATTTTTACTTTTTTTTCACAGGAGACAAGAATTCCTCTCGTAAATATTTCCGAGTACAAACTTAATCCTGAGCTTCTAAGGTTATTTCCTGAAGAATTTTATCGTGAGAATTTGTTTGTTCCTCTATTTAAGATAGAAAACAATTTGTATCTTGGGATGATGAACCCTTTAAATACAGAGCTTATAGAGAGAGTAGAGAAGGAAACAAATTCTACAGTTATTCCATTATTCTCTTCTCCCTCAGCTATTTTAAAAGCCTTGGATAGCTTTTTCGGACCAAAAGATTATTATGTTGATTTAGAAGACTTAACTATTTCTTCCTCTCGTTTAAGCTTCCCCTTTTACAGGGATTCTGAAAGGATTAAAGTAAATTTACCTGTGGAGATAAAACCTGTAGATAAGAATATAGAACTTGTAACTTCTTCCTATATCCCCGCAACTTGTGTAGATATTTCTGAAAATGCTGAGGCAATAGGAGTGAGAATTTTTATCTATTTTCCTTCAAAGATTAGGCTTTTGATTAAGTTTCCTTCTCAGGAGGAAATAGAAGGAGAAGTTGTGCATTGTACAGTAAAAGAGAAAGGATACTATCTTTTAGGAATAAAATTTTTTGAAAAACAAAAAGAATTTTTAGAGAAATTTTTAAAGGAAAAAAACTTGACATTTTTAAAGGAAGATGGTATGCTTTAAACAGATGGTAAAGCCTTTTAACAAAAAGGAGGTGGTATGTTGAGAAAAGTTAGAGGTTTTACTTTAATTGAACTTATTATGGTCATCGTCATCATCGGAATTTTAGCTGCTATTGCTATTCCCCGTTTTGTTAATATGAGAAGAGAGGCAAAAAAAGCAGCTTGTCAAGGTTCGGTAGGAGCAATAAGAGCAGCCTTAACAAACTATTATGCCTGGTATGCAATGCACAGTGCTCACTATAATGGTTATTATCCTGCCTCAATTAATGATTTAGCTGCTTATTTCCAAGGAGGTAATCCTCCTGATAATCCGGGATGGTTACCTGGGCATGGTCATGTTCCTGCTGCAGGAGCTACTTGGGATACTTGGTATACTTCAGGAACTATCGGTATAATAAGAGGAGATCATGCTTGCTGTATAAATAATTTCTAATTCTCTCACTGATTTTTATTCAGTCCCGCCTCGCAAAGAGGCGGGATTTTTTTATTTTTATTCCTGCCTTGAGTTGCGTTCTTTTTGAACTTACAAAGTTTGACAAAGTAT
>CAZBLX010000134.1:0-3125 GCA_964492865.1 uncultured Planctomycetia bacterium
ACTGGTGAATTTTCTTGAACCATTTTCTGCTCTTTTTACTCAGGGAATGATTATAAAAGATGGAGCAAAAATGTCCAAATCTAAAGGTAATGTGGTTTCACCGGACTACATTATAAAAAATTATGGAGCAGATACAATGAGGTTATATATTCTTTTTATTGGTCCACCACATAAAGATGCAGAATGGCAAGATACAGGTCTTCTGGGAGCATATCGGTTTATAAACAGAGCTTTAAGACTTCTTGAGATTTTGGAAGAATTTAAAGATGAAGAAGTAGATTCTTTAAATGAAGAAGAGAAAAAATTACTTAAAAAAATGCATCTTACTATTAAAGAAATTACCGAAGATTTAGAGAAAAATTTTCAGTTTAATACAGCAATTTCAAAAATTATGGAACTTGTAAATGCTACTTATAAATCTATTGACAGTGGTAATTTAAGAAAAAGAGTTTTAAAAGAGGTAATAGATAAAATATTTCTACTTTTAGCTCCTTTTACTCCTCATATCAGTGAAGAGGCAAATGTAATCTTAGGCAGTAAAGAATCAATATTTAAAAGAAGCTGGCCTGCATATGATGAGGAATTTTTGAAAGAAGAAGAGGTTGAAATACCTGTGCTTATTAATGGAAGGGTAAGAGCACATCTTAAAATAAATGTTTCTTGGTCTGAAGAAAGAATTAAACAGGAAGCACTTTCCCAGGAAAAAATAAAAAAGTATCTTAAGGATAAATCTGTTAAAAAAATCATCTATGTAAAGGAAAAGATAATTAATATTGTCTGTTAGTGTTTTACTTGACACCTCAGGAAAAGAGGGTAATTCTTTTTATCACTTTTCTTATTTTTCTTGGTGCTCTTTTAAAAATTACTAATTTTTATCCTTTAGAAAAAATTTCTGCAAAGAAGGAAATAATAAAAATAAATATTAATCAGGCAGGAGTAGAGGAATTAGAGAAACTGCCTTATATTGGAAGAAAAATTGCTCAAAGAATTATAGAGTATAGAGAGAAAAAAGGTAGAATAGAAAATTTTGAGGATTTACTTAATATAAAAGGGATTGGAAGGAAAAAATTATCTTTGATAAAAAAATATATCTCTTTCTGATTGCTTAATTTTTATCTTTTTCTCAGTTTTACTACAGGAGTATTTATTGGTTATTATCTTTCTTCACTTTCTTTAAAACTATTTTTCTTTATTCTCTCATTCTTTTTTCTTTATCTTTTCTACAAAAAAAGCAAAGACTTTCCTTTTGAGATATCTTTAATTTCTTGTTTTCTATTTCTGGGAAGTTTATGGATTCAGCCTCAGGAAGAAATTTATAAGTTTTTGGGTAAAAAGCAAAATTTTTTTATAAAAGTAATCTCTATTCCACAAAAGAAAAATCTTTATCAGAAATATTTATCCTTTATAGAAGATGAAAATAAAAGGATTAAACTGAAAGCTTATACTTTAGATTATTCTTCAGAAAAAAAGTATCTTGCTTTTTATTGGGTAGAGGGAAAGCTTATTTTGAAAAAAAGATATAAAAAAAGTTTTTATTTAATTATTAAAAAAGATGGGACAAAAAAAGAGATAGATTCTTTTTTCTCCAAATTTTTTCGCCAGCTTACTTTAAGGGTTTTAAAGATATATCAAAAATATCTTTCTTTCTCAACTTATCAGTTTCTTGCCGGTGTTTTTTTGGGAAGAAAAGAAATCATGCCTTTTTATATTAAGAAGATATTTAGAGAAAGCGGGCTTTCTCATCTTTTAGCTATCAGTGGGCTTCATATAGCTATTTTGGGAGGCTTTCTGGTTTATCTTTTAAGATTTTTTTATATTAAATTCAGAGCAAGGATTATAATCTCTAATATTCTTCTTTATTTTTATAATTTTCTTGTAGGGTTTAACCCGGCAACTTTGCGTGCCACAGTAATGTATACTGTATTTTCTTTAGGATTCCTCCTTAAAAGAAAAGTTCATCCTTTAAATTCTTTAGGAATAGCAGGGTTATTTTTAGAGTTTTTGAATCCTTATTTAGTTTTTGATATAGGATTTCAGTTAAGTTTTATCTCTGTATTTGCCATTATTTTTGGTTATCAATTTTTTGGAATTAAATTGAGAGCTAAAAATTATATTCTTCTTTATCTTAAAAATATCTTTTTCTCCTCTCTTTTTGTAAATATTTTTATCTTGCCTTTACTTCTTTATTACTTTGCTCAAATAAATCTCTTAAATATATTAGAAAATTTTTTAGTTATAGGTTATTTTTCCTTAATTATTTTTATAAATTTTATTTTTCTCCTCTTAAGTATTCATCCCTTTTTCCTTTCTTCCTTAGGAATAATTCTTTCCCTTCTTACAGATGGTTTTTTGAAAATAATAAAGTTGTTTTCCTCCATCAAAATTTTAAAACTTAATCTATCTTTTTCTTTAACAGAAGTATTTATCTATTACATAATCCTTATCCTTATTTTGATTTTTATAAAAAAGCACAGAATAAATTAGATACCGTAAAATATTTGTAGACTTTTTTCTGTTATCTAAATTTTAAAAGTGAACCATGCCTAAATCTCTCAATTTAGCCTTTTTAATATCTAAAAGCTTATTTTTATACCACACTCTAATTTCAGCTAAGCCAGTTTTTAAGTTAAGGTATATTCTTATTTCTACTTTAGCTCCCCAAGGGGCATTGTTTATTTTCAGTTCTATATTGTTTAATGAGATTTTCTTATATCTATCAACAGTCCTTTCTACTCTTAGACAGAATATATCTTTAGGAGAAATAAAAGGAGGTTTTATCCTAAACTCTCTAAAGAGGGATTTCTTTTCTTTTAAAGCTCTTTGAAAACGAAGGTAAGGTATCTCTTTGGTGGTAGAGTGAATGCGTCTGTAGTTATAGTGATAAATCTCCTGATTAAGTATCTTTTGAGCAGAACGGATATTAGTTATATCTTCCTCTACACATAGTCTTACTAAATGATCCTGTATCCATCTATAAGGACGTTCTATTTTACCTTTAGCCTGGGGAGATAAAGCGTATATCACCTTAACATTACAGTCATCCAATACTTTCTTCCATTGAGAGGTTGCCTCATCGGTTAATTTATAATGCCTTCTCCAGATAGAGTCTCTTGATTGGACAAATC
>CAZBLX010000135.1:0-3109 GCA_964492865.1 uncultured Planctomycetia bacterium
TATTGAGGGGAGTTTAAAAGAAGATGTTCATACTATGGAAAGGGAATGGCTCCCCGAACAGTTATATTACCAGAACAAAATTGTAAGAGAACTTGTTTTTGAGTTCCCTAAAACTGTCAAAAAAACTTTAAAAAGTTTTATTTCTTGTAATAAATAATACCTTACTGATTTGATTTTTGCAAGCATATTTTTTAAGCCGGAGGTGAACTATGAAAAAGAGGATTGAAGGGTATTTAATTTTGGGGATGTATTTGGTGGCTGGGGTATGGTTGGGATATTCTATTGGGAGAGAAAGACCGGTTAGAAAGCCTAATACTGTAGTTGTAGATATTGTGAAGGAAGGGGATGAGTTTTTGATTTATGAGCATTATACAGGGGAATTGGTTTTTGAATACAATAAAAATAAAAGAGTTGATGAAAGTGCTTATAAAGAGTTTAAAGAGGTATGGGAGGAAATTTTAAGTTATAAATCTTCTCCAGGCTTTATACCAAATTGAGGCAATGGATAAAACTGCATCGTGAAAGATATAGTTGGTAACTTTTTCAAATTCTTGTTTGCCTTTATGTTTAATTAAATCTTTGACATCTTTGTATGGTTTATCTATCCATTTTCGAGATACGGCATAAGAAACTCTGCAGATATAGACCATTTCCTGCCATTCATCCTGGGTGATGTTAGGGATTTTGTTGTTGAGGGAGTATTCTTTTTTTGTATCAATTTTGATTATGGATTTTTTGGGTAAAGAGGCAATTACTTCATCTAAAGATTTTCTTTTATATTTATGGAAGGTTAATATCTCTTTTTTAGGAAAATGTTTTTCCCACTCCTCTTCTATGCTGGAATGAAGCTTTGAAGGCAGGCGTCTTATTTTACTTCTTCTATTTCCATAATCTCTTAAGTCACAATGTAAAGGCATATGAGCATCTACAATGTAGTGACTGAGCATAAATAAAGTTAAAGCAATTTGTCTTGCTGAGAAGTTAGGGGATAAGCTTAAATCTTTTATAGATTGTGCAGATAAATCTTTTTGATAAACTGAAGGTTTTTTCCTTTTTGCATAGAATGCTAAAGGATAGTCACTCATCTTAAGCATATCTCCTACTGTATGAGATAAAGCAATAACTCTGTTAGGTAAATGTCCTCCTTTTTCTGGATGGGATCTATAAGGTTTGTTGAGTTCAGGGCTGTCTTTGATGTATTTTAATAAGAGACGATTTCCTTTAAGTTTAGATTTAAGTTGTTTATAAGGAGTTTTAAGCCAGTCTTGATTTACTATATCAGAACCCATTATTTTAGGATCGCTGTCCATCTTGTAGGTATGTCCATATTGCATATCTACAATGAGAGTGTCAGGAAGCCAACAACCTTCCCAGATATCGGAAAGATAAAAAGAGATAAGTTCTACTAATTTTGGGGCTTTTTTGCTGTCATCAAGTAATTTTAAGGCTCTTAGAGCACACCAAGCATGAGCACGTTGTTTCATTGGCTAATCGTTCACTAATCGTTCACTAATCGTTCAATTCGTATCTTAAAGACCTTCCTTTACCCACAATTCTTAATATATTTTTTGACACCATTTCATTTAATTCTTTGGCAGCAACCACTTTTCCAATTTTATTAATCGCTCTGTAGTCTCTATTGGTGATGCTTTTATTTATTTTAAGATATTCTATGGCTTTTCTTTGTCTTTCATTCAAATTTAAAGAAGAAATATATTCCTCAGTAAATTTAGATTTCCTAAAAGTAACAATAAGACTTGTACCTGTATATTCAAACTCTGCTTCCGGCAAACCCCATTCTTTACACCATTGAATTATTTTATTTGTTCCTGTTCCCACTTCTTCTATGTATTTTATCCAAAAGAATATTTTAGCAATTAAAGGATTAAACGGTCTTGATTCGTGTTTCTTTTTTAGAGTCTCAACTGTCCAGCCTTTAGGTAATCTTCCCGGATTCCAAAATTCAATTCTATCGTCGAAAATTCTTATTTGAACTTTAGAAGAGGAATTATAATCACGATGAGCAATTGCATTTACTAACGCTTCTCTTATCGCTTTTGGAGGATATTCCCATCTTTCTTGTCTTTGAATTTTTCCTGGTTCAATCCAAGAGTGTAAAGATATATGATTATAAATAAATTTTTCTGCTTCTTTTACTTGCGTTATTAAATCTTCTCTTATAGGTTTTAAGTCTATTATTTCACCTGTTACATCTTTTCCTTTAAATCTTACACATTTTATTTCTGATTGTTCAAAAAAATCTTGAGGATCTTTCCCAAACAAAAGAATAGCAGCTTTGGTCAATTTACCATTTATCATTAATTTCAATCTCATTAGTATGTCTTCTAAAGAAGAATCTTCTTCAATATCTAAACCTCTTTGTGACTTAGCCTCTTTTAAGAAAGAACGCACTTTATTTTCATCAATATCTTTAAGTTTTGCCTTTTTGCAAACTTGAGAATCAAAATATAATTTTTCCTTGTGTTTTTCTAAAATTCTTCTTTCATATTCTTCTTTACTCATTCTTACTGTAGATTTACCTACTCTTTTATAGGGACGACCATAGGCTAGTATTGTTTTATCTAACGATTCTTTCACATCAATAATTATTATTTCTTTATTCTCTATCCTTTTAGTAGTAATTTTGGGATGAATCTTGGGGTCTAAATTCTGATGGATTTTGTTGGTTAAATCTTCAATAGTAGACTTTCCTATATTTATACCTACTAACTTTCCTTGCTTTGATACACCTATTATTATCCTTCCTCCTTCAGTATTAGCAAAAGCACAAATTGTTTGGATAATGCTATCAATTTGAGATAAGGAAGGTTTCCATTCAATGACAACTGATTCTGTGTTGCCGATTATTTTAGATAAATAGTTTTTACTCATTTGGAAATTAATTATACCATACTTTAGAAAAGATGACGGGATTTTTATTATTATCATTTTTTACTCTCTTTTTAAAAATAAGTCCTATTTTTGAACATTAACCCGCCCAAAAATAGATCCATCTTATGATGAATTAAAAAGAATGCGTTTTGAATACAACAAGAATAAGGAAGTGGATAAAGAAGCATGTAGAGAATTTGAGGAAGTGTGGGAGGAG
>CAZBLX010000136.1:0-3106 GCA_964492865.1 uncultured Planctomycetia bacterium
AAAGCAGATCTTCTTTCTCCTCCGCGAATATTGTTAAGAATATTTTCATCTAAAACCTGCGTGCCTAAAATATTCAGATTATTAACAAAATCTTTTTCAGCTTTCCCAATAACAGGAAAGAGTAAAAAGAAAATAATAGATAAACTCAAAATAATTGATTTTTTTATTTTACTTTTTATTTGCATAGCATTTTTTAACAATCAAAAAATGTGCCTATTTTGAAACCTTTGATCTATCTAATAAAATAGAATTTTTAATTGTAAAAATTGTTAAAATTATTTTTACAGTTTTACAATTTTACAATTTTTACACAAATTAAGTTTTTTTAATTTTTAATCTTTAATTTTTTTTATTTTGTATTAAATTTTAGAATTATATAATCTTCTTTTGTATCTTATTTTTAAATAATTGGTTACATCTATGCGGTTAGATATACGCCTAAAAAAGCCTGTAAAAGCTTTTATATTTTTAAAAGAATCTGGAAAAAAGAAAAAAACAATATTAGAAGGACTAAGTTTAAGAGGAGCTCTTTTAAAACTTTCAAAAGTTGAAATTTTTTCTAAAAAAGATATTAAAAATTTTATAGAGATTTTAATCCCTTATAAAAATACAGAATTAAAAATATTTGCTAAAAAAATAAGAGAACATAGAGATGGTATAGCCTTAGAATTTTTAATTACAGAAAGAGAAACTTTTTTAAAACTATGGAAATTTATTTGTGATAATTTATATCCTGTTTCCTGGGAAGTGTGCCCTTATTGTAATTCTCCTCTTACTAATAATAAAATTTGTCCAAATTGTAAATTTTCATTAGAAATATTTAATCCTAAGTATGTATTTAATCATTTTAAACAAACCTTTTTATATCGAATCAAACATTTAATAAATCGTATAGAAATTAATGATTTAATCAATTTATATATAAATCTAAATAAATCCATTTTACCTAAAGGAACTTATAGTGAAGATATAGAATTTGTAGGCACCTGCAAAGAGATATTAAAAGTGTTTTCTTTAATTCGAAAAGTTGCTCCTTTAAATATACCTGTTTTAATTTTGGGAGAAAGTGGGACAGGAAAAGAATTAGTAGCCAGAGCTATTTATGAAAGAAGTTTAAGAAAAGATAAACCTTTTATAATAATAAACTGCGCAGCAATTCCAGAAACTTTACTGGAAGCAGAACTTTTTGGATATGAAAAAGGAGCTTTCACAGGAGCCCATACTTCTAAGAAAGGAAAGGTGGAATTAGCTGATGGAGGAACTCTCTTTCTTGACGAAATAGGAGAGTTACCTTTATCTTTGCAAGCAAAAATTTTAAGATTTTTAGAAGATGGAACAATAGAAAGAATAGGAAGTGAAAAACCTAAAAAAGTTAACGTAAGAATTATAGCTGCAACTAACCGTGATCTTGAAATTGAAGTTAAAAATGGAAATTTTAGAAAAGATTTATATTATCGTTTAAGTGGGTTTATCATAAAACTTCCTCCTTTAAGAGAAAGGGAGAATGATAAAATTATTTTAGCTAATTATTTTTTAAAAAAATTTGGTAAAAATTATAGTATGACTTCTAAACAATTTTCTGAAAAAGCAAAAAAAGCTATTATGGAATATCATTGGCCAGGAAATGTAAGAGAATTGATTAACAAAATTAGACAGGCTCTTGTGTTATCTGAGAAAGAAGAAATTACTTTAAAAGATTTAGGACTTGATCCTGGATTAAATTTGAAACCCTCAAAAATGACTTCTCAGAAAAGTGGTAAGAAAAACCTGATAGATAAAAATCAATTATTAGAAACTCTTCAAGAGTGTAACTTCAATATAAGTAAAACTGCGAAAGCTTTAAATGTGAGCAGACCAACAATTTATAATCTTATCAAAAGATATAATATTTTTTTAAATTAAAACTTTATAGGAAATCTTATTTCTACAGTTACATCAGGAGCATCATTGGTTAATCCTATGCCAACAGAAAAATTGAGAAAACTTTTAGAAGATATTACATAAGAAGCTCCAAAATAAAGCATACCTACATTAAAATCAGTTCCTGCAACATCTTTACCTTCTTGTGTTGTATGAGAATATATTTTTTGATCATACGAAATATAAGTAGAAAGTTTTTCATTTAAAGCATATGCCATACCTATATTAAAATCAACACTGCTACCAGGTTTCATTTCTCCATAATTTTCTACATCACGCTTGAAATTATAAAAATAAGCTAAACCACCAAATAAAACTGCTGGATCACTTCGCTTAACCAGTGTAATTCCTCCAGAAACTCCCCAATGACCATTTCCTGTAGGAAGTTCCTTAGGAATTCCTAAGACATCACTTTCTATACCATAAGGATCTTTACCAGTTTTAGTTTTTACTTTAAAATTCAACACAACATCTGGAATACTACCTTTTTCATATAAAAGTTGATAAGAAATCCCAAAAGTAATATCACCAATATTTGAATCTGTAACTGTTTTTTCTGTAGTAGAAGAATCTTCTTTATAAGCATACCGTTCTCTACGGTAAAGATATGGAATCTGTGCTTCCAGTTGAAGATTGTCTAAAAGTCCATAACGAAAATTAAGATATCCCATAAAAACATCTTTCTTGATATCTTCTGTTTTAATCTGACCTATTACTATAGCTTCTAAAATAGTAAATCCACTTATAGCTATTCTGGTTCTTGAAGTATGTGAATATTGAAAACCAGGTTCAACAACCAAGGTTCCCTTAAGAACTAAAACTCCGCCTTTTTCTTGCAAAATTGCTTCTTCAGCACTTGGAGGTTTTTTATTATCTCCACATATTCCTAAATTTAGTCCAAAAAGAAAAATCAAAATTATTAATAATGTCGTTAATAAAACATCTTTTAAATTTCTCATAATAAATACCTCCTATAATAAGTAAGAAAAAAATAAATAAACATTATATAACATAAGCCGTTTTAAAAGTCAATTTAAATTATAAAATCGGTTATTCATTAAATAATTTAAATATTCAAAAGGTTAATTATGATTGATCAAAATCTTGATTATGAAAATGCTTGTTATTCTTTAAAAGGAATGGCAATTCTTCTGATATAAGTTTCTCTTTCTCTCCAGTCTTTTAA
>CAZBLX010000137.1:0-3098 GCA_964492865.1 uncultured Planctomycetia bacterium
AAGAAGGCTGTGTATTTAAAGAGCGTTGCCCATTCAGAAAAGATGAATGCAGATTACCTCCCTTAAAGAAAGTAAACGATGAACATTTTTACTATTGCATTTTATAGCATAAATCAAAGAGTGAAAGATGAAATTTAATCTATCCAATTAAACTTAACCTCTGTATAGCCTCTTTTATAGATAAAAGAAAGACAGAAGCATTTACCATCTACAGGAGTGAAAACTAAAGGCCAGTTATAAGTCTCATAACTTCCTAAAACTTTTTCTCCTTTATCCCATATTTCCATTCCTAATACAAGCACTTCTTTAGATTCTTTCAGGTTATATTTAAACGTATAATTTTTTCTTCCAGGCTTAAAATGCCATTCAGCTATAACAAAAGGGTTTTTCATTTTATAATTTGGAAAAAGATCAGTCACTAAAACTCCTTTTAAATTTTTAAAAAGCTTCATATTTATGACTGGATCATTAATCTCTTTAAGAGAAGTAACTTGACCAACTATTTTTCCAGAATCTGGCAAAATTATTTCAGGTTTAAATCTTATACGCTCAAGAGCCAAAATACTTTCATCTAATAAAAGTGCTCCATAAAGCTCTTGAAATAAAAAATCTACATTTTGAGGGGGGATAAAATTTTGTATTTTTTCGTTTATTATTTCTATATTTTTTGCTTTTTTAAATTTCTCTTTTAAATATAAATAACAATACTTGTTTTCTTCTACAGCATATAACTTTTTAACCCCTAATCTTAAAATATATTCCGTCATTAATCCTAAACCTGCTCCTGCCTCCACTCCAATTTTTCCTTTTATAAAACTTAAATTCTTTCTTAAAAGTCTTTTTAATCTTTTTTCTCTTACTCTATCTTCATAAATACCTAAAAAAATTAAAAAGTTCTCAACTTCTATTTGAGTAGATTTAGAAAGACTATTTACTATCTCCAGCATAATTCCTAATTTAATTTTATTATCTTCCCATTCTCCTTAAAATATTCAATCAAAAGTTTATAAAATTTGTTCTTTGATAAAGTAAAAGAATCTCCAACAATTATAAGTTTTTTTCTTGCCCGAGTAAGACAAACATTTAAACGCCTTAAATCCTCTAAAAAACCTATCTCTCCTTTTTTATTTGAACGCACAAATGATACAATTATTATCTCTTTTTCTCTTCCTTGAAAACCATCCACAGTCTTTATCTCCAAATCTTTAATCTCAAGATATCTTTTAAGGATATCACACTGATCATCATAAGGAGTAATTATTCCTATATCTTTTGTGTTCACACCTATCTGAACCAAAGCATTTAAAATTTCTTTTACAAGTTTTGCTTCACCTGGATTTTGCCAAGAGCTTGAATCTTTTTTTCTCTTTTCAGGGTATTTGCCTTTTGTATCTATAAAAACACATACATTTTCTGGTTTGCAAATTTCTCTAAATTGAGGTTCCATTTGGAATAATCTGTTAAGTTTAAGGTTAAGGTCTGCAATTGTATGATGAGCTACTGAATGATGAGAGATTAAAGCTTTATTGTAAAAATATTTATTAGAAAATCCCATAATCTTTTCATGCATACGATACTGTAACTTTAAAAGTGCTTTAATCTCTTTGCCATAAAGTTTAAGAAACCTTTCAAAGAGTGTAAACTCAAGGGCTTTAGCTTTTCCAGAAACTACTGTGGGAGGAAGTTGTTTATGGTCACCTGCCATAACTATCTTTTTTCCTTTGATAATAGGTATTATACAAGATGGTTCAGTTGCTTGGGTTGCTTCATCAATACACACCAAATCAAATTCTTTGTTTTCTAATATTTCAGAACCTGCAGTTGAATTCGTTGTGCATAAAACATCTGCATCTTTTAGTACTCTGGTGATTATCTCTTCTTCAATCTTTTTTGCTTCCTGAAACAGATCATTTATCTTAAACTGGACTAATAACCAATCTGCCATCTTCTTCATTAACTTTGCAGAAACTCCACGAGCTCCTTTTTTAAATCTTGCTAACTTAATTATCTCTTCATCTGATAAACCTCTTCTGTATTGAGGAAGAGGTTTTAAAAAATTTTCTTGTTGATTACGCAGCCTTTCTATTTCTTTCCAGATTCTCTCCACTTTTTTATAAGACTCAGAATTTCTCACAACATAATCTAAACTGCATTTTAAAACAGAAGGGATAATCCTTACAGGATTTCCTATCCTTACAACCTTTACATTGTATTTGGTGAGTGCCTCAACTAAATTATCTACTGCAATGTTGGAATCTGCACAACATAAAACTCTTTTCCCTCTTTTTATCTCTTGAAGTATAATCTCTACAAGGGTTGTGGTTTTACCTGTTCCTGGAGGACCATGTATTAAAAAAATATCTTTTGCTTTTAAGGCTTTTTCAACTGCCTCTTTTTGTGAAGAATTTAGCTCTTTATTTACAAAATCAATCTTTCCTTGGAAAGACAAGAACTCAGGCTTTCTTTTTCCAAGGATTATTTCTAAAATCTGATGACAATCTTTTAATTTATCAAGTGCTTCTTCCATTCTTTGAAAAGTTACATCATTTGCGTATAAGTCTATCCTTAAATTCTTACCATACACAAATCTTGGAGGTTTTTCAGAAAATGCTACAGTAATAGATGAAAGTCTTTTCTCATAAACTATTCCCTGAGGATTAAAAGTTTCAGGTTGACCTTTACTTATAAGCACTATATCGCCTGGATTTATTTGCGTCTCAAAAGGAGTTTTTCTTGTAAATTTAACTAAATAATAACCACCTAAAGCTTTTCCTTGATCCTTGCCTTTTAAATTTAAAATTGCTCTTCCTAATTTTTCTCTGAGTCTTCCAGAAAGCTTTTTTATCTCCTCCTTATATACACGTATCTGCTCTTCTCTCTCAAAATCTATTAACTGCCTAAAATATTCTTTGTATTGCTTATAATTAGAAAAAGAGATATTCATTTTTATGATTTTATGAAATTTCAGGACACTGGAATATTGTCATCTGAAAAAGAATATTAGCAAAAAAACTAAAATCCCTAAAAATATTATATCAAGATATAAACAAAATAATGGCTAAGATTTTAAAAGTATCAGTAAGAAGTTTAGTAAATGG
>CAZBLX010000138.1:0-3092 GCA_964492865.1 uncultured Planctomycetia bacterium
GAAAGGAACTTGGCTTATAATAATCAAAAAAAGTTTAGGAATTTTAATATGTGTAATAGGAGGGTATTTTATAATAAGGGGTTTATATCTTTTGTAAAAATTTTTTTCATCTTTCTTTTTGTTTTATTTTCCTCTTTTTCATTTTCAGAAGAAAATTCATGTAATTTAGTATCTTTAAAAGGAGAAAAATACACCCTTAAAGAATTATTTTCTCATCCTAAGCTTATTTTAATGTTCTGGTCAAGCTGGTGTTATTTCTGTAAAATAACTTTGCAAAGACTTAGCCAGGAAGACCTTTTTTTATATCCTGCCAAATTTTTTTTTATTGATATTGGGGAGAGAAAACCAGCAATAGAGAAATTCGTGAAAGAAAACAAAATAGATTATTTTATACAAAACAATATAATTCTTGATAAATGTGGAGTTTTACAAGAAAAATTTAACATTATCGGTGTACCTACTTTTTTATTTATTAAAGAAGGAAAAATAATCTATCGCAGTTATTTTTTGAATAGATCAATAGCACAGGAGGTGTTCAATGAAAATTAATCTTCCCTTTGACCTTTATGAGCTTACCATGGCTCAGGTATATTTTAAATATAAACCAAATACAGTTGCTACTTTTGACCTTTTTATTCGTTCCTCAAAGCGTCCTTTTTATGTTGCTTGTGGAATAGATGAAGTTTTGAATTTCTTGGAAAATTTTAGATTTTCTTCTCAAGAGATTGAATATTTAAGTAATTTAGGTCTTTTTGATAAAGAATTTCTTAAATATTTGGAAAATTTTCGCTTTAAAGGCACAGTATGGGCAGTTGAGGAACCGGAGATAATTTTTGCTTCTGAGCCTATACTGAGAGTTACAGCAAATTTAATTGAAGCTCAAATTATAGAAAGTTTCTCTTTAAATAAAATAAATTTGGCTACTACTTTAGCTACTAAAGCAGCGCGAGTTCTTCTTTCTGCTCAGGGAAAAAAAGTTTTTGATTTCTCTTTAAGAAGAACTCAGGGGATTGAGGCATCCCTTGCCTGTGCTAAATATTCTTATATGGTAGGGGTGGAAGGTACCTCTAATCTTTTGGCAGGTTTTCTTTACAAAATACCTGTTGTAGGAACAATGGCTCACTCTTATGTGATGAGTTTTTCAAGAGAAATAGATAGTTTTTTAAAATTTTCCTATCAGTTTCCTACAAAAAGTATTCTTCTTGTAGATACTTATGATGTGAAAAAAGGAATAAAATCTGCTATAAAAGTGGCAAAATTTTTGAAAAAAAGAGGGATTGAACTTTTGGGGATAAGACTGGATAGTGGAAATCTTAAAGAAGATGCTCGCCTTGCACGTCAATTGTTTGATAAAGAGGGACTTATTGATGTGATGATTTTTGCCTCTGGTAATTTGGATGAATATAAGATAAAAGAGTTAATTAAAAGTAATGCTCCTATTGATGCTTTTGGTGTAGGAACAAATATGGGATGTTCTTCTGATTTACCATTTAGCGATGTGGTTTATAAATTGGTGGAGATAAAAGAGAAGGGTAAAGAATTTATTCCTACAATGAAACTTAGCCAAGGAAAGACTACTTATCCAGGGCGTAAACAGATATTTAGAATTTTTGATAAAAAAGGGGAAATGAAGCAGGATTATTTAGGATTGGAAAAAGAAAGGATTGAAGGAAAAAGGTTACTTATTAAAGCAATGCAGGAAGGGAAGCGAATTCTACCAGAGAAAAGTTTAGAAGAAAAAAGAAAAATTTTTTCAAAAAAGATAAAAACATTACCCTCACCTTTAAAAGATATCTCTTCTTCATTTGTGTATCCGGTGAAAATTAGTCCTAAACTGAATCAGTTAATTTTTTCTTTGAATAAAGAGATAAAGAAAAGGATTGAGGAAAAAATTATATTTTTTGATGTGGATACACAGGTTGATTTTTTGGATAAAAAAGGAGCTCTGTATGTTTCTGGGTCAGAAAAGATTATAAATAATATAAAGCTTTTAACTGATTTAGCAAAAAAGAAAAAAATCCTTATAGTTTCTACTCAAGATACTCATCGCAAAGACGATCCTGAATTTAAAGAATTTGCTCCTCATTGTATTAAAGGAAGCAAGGGGCATAAAAAAATTAAAGAGTCTCTTCTGGATAAATATAAAGTAATCTCTTTTAAGAAAGTTTATGAATTTTCTAAACTGCAGGAATTTGCAGAGAAATACCCTCAAATAATTTTGGAAAAAAATGTATTGAATGTCTTCAGCAACCCCAATACTTTACCTCTTCTGGAGGCAATATTTCCGGATAAAGTTTATGTATATGGAGTGGTGACTGAATTTTGCGTAAAGGAGGCTGTGGATAATTTACTTAAGGAAAATTTTGAGGTGATTGTTGTAGAAGATGCAGTTAAAGAAATTTCAGAAAAAGAGAAAGAGGCTTTATTTGCTCACTGGAGAAAAAAGGGAGTGAAATTTTTTACTACAGAGAAAATAATAAAAAGTTTAGCTAACCTTGATTGACATTCCTCCAGTTTTATGTTATTTTAATTCCATTTTATGAGAAAAAAAATTACTATTATAGGATGGGGAAATATGGGAGCAGCGATAGGAGAAGCGTTAGCTGAAGAAAACTGGCAGGTTTTTTTCTTTGATAAAGATAAAAGTAAATTAACCTCAAGGAAAAATATAACTGCCTGCCCAACTCTTTTGGAAGCAGTTGAGAAAGCAAAAATATTGATTCTGGCTATAAAACCTCAGGATATCCCTTCTTTTTTAAAAGAGGCAAAAAAATATTTAAAGGATAAATTACTTATAAGTATTGCTGCCGGAGTCTCAACAAAGTTTTTCCAAAAACATCTTGAAAATACAAGAGTTGTAAGAGTGATGCCCAATTTAGCAGCAAAAAAGAGATTATCTATATCTTTTATTTCTAAAGGAATAAAAGCTTCAGAGAAAGATTTAGAATTAGCCTGTAAAATTTTTTCCTGTGTGGGAGATGTGGTGAAGATAGAGGAGAATTGGCTGGATAAAGTTACGGCAATCTCAGGAAGTGGGCCAGGATATCTTTATTATCTTCTTCATCTTTTTTATAAAAGTGCAATTTCTTTAG
>CAZBLX010000139.1:0-3091 GCA_964492865.1 uncultured Planctomycetia bacterium
ATTTTAAAAGCATTGGACTTGATAGTGGGAACAACATATCCTTCTCCTCACTCTTTTAATGAATCTGATTTTTATTTGCATGATACATCACGAACAATTCTTATTGAGGTTAGATTTCAAAACCCAATACAGTACAAAGGATATGAGATTTATGGTTTTAAACTCACGTTTGACGGAAATGATATAATCTATGTAGCTATTGATGATGCGGGAAAAACGTTACAATATTTATCCTCAGGAAGGGACATTAAGGTAACAAACGAAATGCGTGAAGAAGTAAGTATGATGTATTTACCTTTGGATAGACAAGCATATCAGCAAATTACGTCCTCTCAGCGAAAAATTTATGGAAAACTTCTAAAATACATAGCAAGTCAGATACCAAGTGACAAAAAGGATAATTTTAAAAGTAATGTTGAAGATTCCTTTAGCCAGCATATTTTCCCTCACGTTCAACAGGTTGAGGATTTATTAAAAGAATATGTTAAAGAACAGACTGGATTAGATCTGAGTTTAAAACTTTCTATCATAGATCCTACCTTTGTGCTTAAGGATGTTAGACCTCGGATAACATCACTTACTGGTTTTGAAGTAGATGTAGAGAATGAAGGTGCTGGAGTTCAAAGTGCTGTAGCTATAGCTATAGCAAGAACGTATGCAGAAATCGTGCAAAAACCTTTAATATTAGCAATAGAGGAGCCAGAGCTTTATTTACATCCACACGGGTGTAGACATTTCTATAAAATACTGAAAGAATTATCTCAAAAAGGAGTTCAGGTGATTTATACTACTCATGAAAGAAGTTTTGTAAATGTCGCTGACTTAGAATCTATATTGCTTGTAAAAATGGAAAATGGCGGAACAAGAATTTACACCTGTAGAAATTCCATAACAGGTATTGATGCAATAAAGATTGCATCAAAATTTGACGAAGAGTTAAATGAAGTGTTTTTTGCTGATAAAGTAATTCTTGTTGAAGGCCCTGAGGATAAAATAGCCTGCAAGTTAGCTCTTGAAAGACTTGAGGTAGAATTAGACAAACATAACATCTCAGTAATAGATTGCGGTGGAAATACTGGAATAAGACCGATGGTGGAAATATTACAGAGTTTTAATATTGATACATATGTTTTGATGGATGAAGACCCAGGAAATCCGAATACTCAACAATTAATAAATAATCTTAAGAATCTCCTTGGAAAGGATAGGGTACTTTTACAATCTCCTAATTTAGAGGAAATTTTTAATTTCGATCAAATAAGACAAGAATATGGAATAAACAGAACTAAATTTACTAAAGAAATAGCCCTAAAAATTCTTCCAAAGTGGTTTGAAAATAATCCAGTTCCTCAAGTTTACGAAAATTTGAGAAATAACATAAGTGTGTAGAAATGAAAACAATAAAGATATTTGGTAACAGTGGACACTTTGTAACAACTTCGTTGTCTTGCCTTACTTTGCTTGGTCACTTACTAGCAAATAAACAGTTCATCTTTGACTTCCCCAACTTTAATTCGCGAGCTTTGTTGATCAGTAAAACGTTAAGTGAATTAACATAATAACAGAGGGAAACTATGAGTCTAAAAAAGCACATATTTGATGGATATCATGAAAAGGAGCTTTTCAAACATCTAAATTCAATGTGGAAAGATAAATTTAATATATACCCTCACTTACCATTTACAAAAATTTTCGATATTGACACATTAACTATTAGTCAAAATGAAAAAGATTTCTTACTAAAAACGAATATTGATTATACTATATGTGATAAAGAGGATAAACCGCTTATGTGTATTGAATTTGATGGATTAAGTCACGGGTATAATAGAGGTGGTAAATACATCCAGATTAAAGAAGACCCACTTAGAAAAAAGAAGTTAGAATTGAAACTAAAAATAGCAATAGAGCATGGCTTTCCATTTTATATAATCTCATACCCTGAGAAAAGGTATTTATCTGAAGAAATTCATTTGACAGTTATTGATGGTATTATTGGAGAAACAATTGCGAAGATGAAGTTTGGAGAAAAAATAAATGAATATTTAGAAGATTCAAAAGATATTTTAAGTTTTATAAGTGGGTACGAACGTGACGAATATATTCAAGATTTAGCAATCTCAGCAGAAGTAGAATTAGAATTAACATGGAATCCAATTTCTAAAAAAGTGGCGCAAATAGAAAGGATTTTATATAATAAAGGAATTATATCCGGATATAGTTTTAAATATTTATCAAAACCAGAATTGCCAGAAATAAGAGGTGTTTTTGATATTGAAAGGGTAGTGAAGAGGTTGAAGGCATGGAAAAATATAAAATGGCATGGCTGTGAGGTTTCATGCAAAACACCTAAAGGAAAAGTAACAGAGCAAGCTTGGGTAAGAAATTTTGAAGGAATGTTAGCTTCACCGTTAATTATTGTAAAAAATATCGCAGAACTTTTAGCCTTTTATAAAGCAGCGATTTTAAATGGAATAAAAATATAAAAAAATACCCATTTTAACTTATAGCAGGGGTGTTTGCTTATTTAAATGTTTTTACGATCTTACAAACACACAAAACGTTATTCATCATGCTTAAAAAGATTGAGCTGTGAAGAATACTACTCAAAATAAAAAGTTTTATTTGCATGTAGGAATAATAGAATCACCTTCAATCGATGATTTTCTTGCGAAAAGATATGAGGGGGAATTACTTCATAAGTTCTTAACTTGGCGGGGAATAAAATCACACCATTATTTTGCAATAGATAAAAATTCGTTTCGACAAGCAATAGGTTGTCTTGTAAAAGAAATATTTGGAGAAGGATTTAAGATAGTGGGATTAAATAAATTAGATAACAAACCGATCCCGATAGTTTTACCTATAATTCATATTAGTGCTCATGGAAATGAGGATGGAATTGGTCTAACAAATAGAGAGTTAGTAACTTGGGAAGAACTTGGAAATTTGCTATCTCTACTGAATAAAGCATTTAGAGGAATTATATTGTCTATTTCCGCATGTGAAGGTTGGAATGCTATAAAGATGTTATTCAAATCTAAAGCTCTTCCATTTAACGTTTTAATTTCAAATAAAGGAAAACCAACGT
>CAZBLX010000140.1:0-3076 GCA_964492865.1 uncultured Planctomycetia bacterium
AGAAACCATTAAGAAGTAAAGTTTTTCTTTTTGCTCCTTTTAAAGAAGAAAAAGGAATATGTTTTTTGCCATAAGTTATCTCTGAATAAATCTCATCACTAATAATAAATATCTCTTCTCTGGAAAGTATCCTCCAGATTTCTTTTAATTCATTTTGAGAATAAGTAATTCCTGTAGGATTTGAGGGATAATTTAAAATTATCAGTTTTGGTTTCTTTCTCTTTATAATTTCTGCTAACTTATCTATATTAATTTTAAATCCTTCCTCAAAACAAGTCTTTAAATAAACTACCTCTGCCAGTGCTAAACTTACAAGTGCTGGATAAGCAACATAATGAGGACTGATAACTAATACTTTATCTTTAGGATTAAGAAGCACTCTTAAAGCCAAATCCAATGCCTCACTGACTCCTGTGGTAATAAGAATTTCTTCTTCAGAATTATAATTTAGAGAATATTTTTTTCTTAAATAATTAGCTATTTCCTCCCGCAAAACCTTTAATCCTTTGTTAGAAGTATAAGAAGTATAACCTTCCTCTAAAGCAGTGATAGCCTTTTCTCTTATCCTCCAGGGAGTGATAAAATCAGGCTCTCCCACCCCTAAAGAAATCACATCCGGCATACCTAATACTAAATCAAAAAACTCCCTTATACCAGAAGGTGGAATTTTCTTTATATGTGAGGCAATCATACTATATAGTTTACCATAAACAGATACAATCGCAAAAGTTAATTAAAGAGACCTTTAAAATCTATTTCTTTATGGAATTTTCACTTTTTCGCTATTTTGTAAAAATTTACACAAAATATTTTACACAGGGTTAATTTTATTATATAAACTATATAGAGTATGAAAAAAGATATTGAGTTAGATAAATTTCAAAAAGAGGCGATAGAGTTGATTGAAAAGGGTTACTCGGTAATAGTATCCGCTCCCACAGGAGCAGGAAAAACTTTAATTGCTGAATATATTCTTGAGAAATGTTTAAAAGAGAACAAAGAAGTCATTTATACTGCTCCTATAAAAGCTTTAAGCAATCAAAAGTTTAGAGAATTTTCTCAAAATTATCCTGAGAAAGTAGGAATTTTAACAGGAGATGTAAGTATAAATTCCTCTGCTCCTATTTTGATTATGACTACAGAAATTTTTAGAAATAATATTTTAACCTCTCCTCAAAAATTAGAAAAGAAAGAATGGATAATTTTTGATGAGATTCATTATCTTTCTGATTTTGAAAGAGGAACAGTCTGGGAAGAATCAATAATTCTTCTTCCCAAACATATGAAAATTTTGGCTTTAAGTGCTACCATTCCTAATGTAGAAGAGTTAGTAGGCTGGATAGCCTCAATCCATCCCCATCCAGTAAAAGCAGTGGTTGAGAAAAAAAGGCCGGTGCCTTTACATTTCTATTTTCAATGCAATAATCAAATTTTCTCCAGTTTTAAAAAATTAAAAAATTCTTCTATTTTTAAAAAATTAAATGGATACTCTCTTAAGCGTAATAGACTCTTTACACTTATAAATTACTTACGTGAAAAAGATGCCTTACCTTGTATTTATTTTTCTTTTTCTCGCCGACGTTGCGAGGATTTAGCACAAGAAGTATTTTCTTTTGATTTTTTAAATAAGAAGGAAAAGAAAGAAATCACCACTCTTTTTTCTCAACTAATAGAAAAGTTTAAAATTGAGAGCCCTCATTTAAATTATCTTTATCCTTTGATAAAGAAAGGAATAGCTTATCATCATGCTGGACTCCTGCCTACTCTGAAAGAGATTATTGAGAGATTATTTTCTACTTCTCTTATAAAACTTATCTTTACTACAGAAACATTTGCCTTGGGGATAAATATGCCCGCAAGAAGTGTGATTTTTGATACTCTCGTTAAATATTATGGTCACTCTCCTCGATATTTAAAAACCCGTGATTTCTATCAAATGGCGGGGCGAGCAGGAAGACGAGGAATAGATAAGGAAGGGTTTGTATTTTTAAGAATTAACCCTTATAAGGTTGATCTTCCTTCAATAGAGAAAGTAATTTATGGAGAATACGAACCAATAACCAGTCAACTAAATAGTTGTTATGCTACATTGCTAAATCTTTATCAATTAAAAAAAGATGAAGCGTTAACTTCTATTTATCCTTTTTCTTTTCACTTTTACCAAAAAGATCTTTTCCAAAGAAGACAGATTTTAGAACTGTTAAAAAGAAAAATTTCTCTTTTAAAAGATATGAAATATATTATTGAAGGAGACATTAGCTGGAAGGCTGAGTTAGCTTCTCGTGTATATAGCTTTGAGTTGCCTATAGGAGAATTGTATGAAAAAGGAATTTTAGAAAATCTTGATGAGAATACTCTTT
Source organism: uncultured Planctomycetia bacterium (assembly GCA_964492865.1). GTDB lineage: Bacteria > Omnitrophota > Gorgyraeia > Duberdicusellales > 4484-171 > CAZBLX01. The sequence goes on from CAZBLX010000140.1 coordinate 2,361, forward strand.
TTGTTCTTATTTCTTCATTAGTATATGAACCCAGAAAAGGAGAAAAGAAACCAAAATTAAGCAAGAAAATTAAAAGATTAAAAAAAGAAGCAGACAGACTCATAAAAGATATTCATAAGAAGGAAAGAAAATTTCGTATTTATCCTTTAAGTAAGAAATTTTATTTTCATATTAGTGAAGCTGCTCGTGCCTGGATAGAAGGCACTAATTTTTATAAATTAGACCGTCTCTGTCCATTAGATGAAGGAGAAATTGTTCGTTATTTTAGAATGAGCATCCAGGTATTAAGAGAAATCATTACATCTCGTGCGATAAAAGAGGATTTTAGAAAGAAGGTAAAAAAATGTATGGAAAGGGCAAATCGTGATGTTATTAATGCAGAAGCTCAACTTCGTCAAAAAATATGAATTTACACAAATACAGAAATGTTGCTTTACGCTCAAGTTTAACAAATTTGCTGCAAGACCTAAAAACTTTATTGTGAAACAATTAAATGGGATTCTCTCTCAACTTCCCAATGAAAAGGCCTGTCTATAACATTTTTCCCAAGAATGATTCTCATAATAATTTAAAATATCTTATTTATCAGTTCAATGTTCAACATCTAATTTTTGTGTTAGTAAAAGGAAAATGTGCGCGTCCCTATTTTTTTCTTTTTCTTCACCTAAATTAATTTGTTTTTAGAACTTAAATAAGAATTATTCCCTAAAATCAAA
>CAZBLX010000141.1:0-3072 GCA_964492865.1 uncultured Planctomycetia bacterium
GAATCTTATCTTTTTATTTATAATTCCTGCCATCAGTGCGATTATGTCTTCTTTACCCAATTTTCTTTGCACACCAGTTTTTAGAGCATCAATAGCTGTACGTATTATCCATGTTTGTTTTGATGCTGTGTATCCACTCCACTCTATTTCCGAGGCTTTATCAGCTAATTTTTCTATCACTCCCATAATTTCACCTCCTATTCGTTCATAAACTAACCGAACTTTATCTTGATTTTTGTTAATAAAACTAAAAGGATTTTCAAGTCTATAAAGATAGTAAAAGAAGGCCAGCGGGGAAGCTGAATAATCGTTTAATACTCTTACAAACTCATTTTGCCATCTTCTACCACCAATTGTTTTTGCTAAATTCATGAGGATTTCAAATTCATTTCTTACATGTTGTAGTTTATCAATTCTAATTCTATCCCATCCTAAAGTTTTTATTGATTTAGGAGCATAATCCAGAACAAAAGTTTCTTTTTTAATTCTATCTGGATTCATGGCATAAGTAAGATATACTTTAAATCCCGTATTACTGGCAAAGATCAATAACTCGTAAAATCTTCTAAGAAAATCTGCTTCTTTACCTGTCTGAAGATGTGCCATTAAAAAGGGAATTAGTACACTTTTTGATTCTTTGAATGGGTAACCATAAAAAATTCTATATGAGTTAAAGATATCATTTGATAAAGCTTGAATGCCATTTATTTGTTCTTCTATTTTCTCAACGACTTTTTCAGCGTTGAGAATAGGTACAGTGTAGTCACAAGCATCCATATATACTGCATATAAGTCTTTACTACGACCAAAAATTAACTTTCGCAACATAACCTCCGCCAAGCAGGTTTTACAAATTTTTCGTCCAGTACCTTTTGAAGGGTTGCTTTTAATTGATACTACTACTCTATTTGTAAATCCACATGAAGAAAAACCAAACGCAATACCTTCTTTTACTGCGATATTTGCTTTTGCACCACAAATTGAGCAAATATTTTGTTTATCTCCGATGTCTTGAACTTTGATTTCAAAAACTGGGCTGTTGTCTAAATATGCATAACTTAAAACAGTTTTTACTACCTCCTTTATGTTTATCGCTTCTTCTTTGTAATTTTCGATTAAAAGTTCAACCAAATCATCGTATAACTTATCCACATTTCCGTTAAATTCGTTGGTAGCTCCAATAATTTTTTTTGCGTTTCTCAGAACCGGGTTATTAGTATTAATTTTTACAATACCAAGATTATCTTTTTCTTTTATTTCATAAAAATATTTTTCTCCTTTGATTTTAATCTTCCATATATTTTTTCCCTTCTTCTCGATTTGGAGATCGTTTTCATCTAAATCTAACTTCAAAGACTCAATTATCCCTTTTTTATCTTCATTTTCTAGTAGATTTATTATAGATTTATTAAGTTTGATTGTAAAATATTTTTCTTCCTTTTCTTTCTTTAAATTCTTTACATTATCGTTGTTTGGCGTTAAGGTAAGAATCAGCTTGAATACTACCATAACATAGAGTTTTCCATTAGCTTCTAATTTTTCAATCTTTTTTCTTATGGTTTCTCTTTCTACCTCATCAGAAGGCAACCCATGGTAAAGAATGAGGTCTCTTTTTCTTTCTAATAACATAGGAATTAGTTTATCCTTTACAAAATCTTTTGTGGGAGTTACATATCTGAATATATCAAGTTGTGCCTTTTGCCAATCACAGGTTAAAAAGCTATCTATTTGATTTATAAAGAGATTTAGATATTCCGTTTCTAATTCATGTAAGATATCTTTTATATCCTCTATATTTAGCGGTTTCCCAACCCAAATAAAACCTTTTGGGGATATAAGCAGTATTTTTCCTTCTATTTTGGTAATGAGCTTAATCAGCAAGTATCTGCTAAGTACCTCATAGGGAGAATCGTGAAAATAGAATGTGTGGACTTCTGGAAAGTAACTCTGCAACTCCTTTTGGAGTTGTCTAAAAGTATGTGAAAAAGAGTCTTCTGGAGGTATCGAAATACTATCCGCCAAATGTACGACCTCTAATAGATAATCTTTGATAATCCTATTCAAATTTCTTCTTTTTGGTAATTCACCATCAGGAATTGTGTATCTTGTTCTATCTTCTGCGCTAATTATCAGATATTTTATAATATTCTTCTCCTCATTTGATAATTCCAACCCTAGCTTATTAAGCACTTCATCAAGATATTCTAAAGATTCCCTTAAATTCGATTTCCTGACAAGCTTGTTAATGTCGTGAAGTGTTATTCCAAGTAAGGTACACTTAAGCACCATTTTAATATCGGAATCTTCTCTACTTACTAATTCAGATATGTGTTCATTTTCCAATAATTTTTGCTCCAGATACAACATCGCAGGTAATATTCCATTGAGAATATGCATGGGATAATTCATATCTGAATATTGTTCAAATCTGCTTCCACCTTTTGCGGGTGTAAGATTATAATTTTCAAAAATTTTAGAGAAAATTGTTTGAAAATACTCATTTAAGATATTTTGAAATAAGGATGTTTTGAATACGTTTTGAGGTTTTAATTTTATCTGTATATTTCTATTCATTTTTTACTACTAATTATTTTTTATCAAAAAAATAAAGCAAATTAAGGTAGCATCATATTGAGCATGCCCAAATGTCCTATAAAGTACTTTTCTTGCTTTTTCTTGATCAAAATCCTCGATATGAACTCCATCAAATACTAAACTATTATTTTCCTTCTTAAAGACTACACAAATCATCTTTTTCGTATTTGTTAGCTTAGATGATTCAGTTAAAACTTGGACAACATCTAAATTTTTATTTTTTCTTATGTATTCTCCTAATTCTTTAATTGCTTTTAACACTTTTATGTAAAAATTTATTAAAATTGATTTACTTTAGTTTTAAAATTCATTACAAAAAATATTAATTAACTATAAATTTTTGTCAAGTTTAACTAAATTTACACTACATCCGAAAATTAATAAAAAGTTTTTTTAGATTAATAAAAAAACGAACTTTTAAAAATGCTTAAAGAAAGTTTTACAGGGACGCAGATAGCTTATTATGTAGTGTGTAAA
>CAZBLX010000142.1:0-3062 GCA_964492865.1 uncultured Planctomycetia bacterium
TATCGGCTAAATAAACTTTGTTCTTCTCTGCTACCAAAGCATTCACTCTTTCTGTCTTCTGAGAAAATTTTGCTATCCAAAATTCTTTTATATTGAGAGAGAATCTTTCTGCCAATCTTTTAAGTCTGCTTTCTAACTCTTCATCTTTGAGAGGAGAAAGAGGAAAAAAGAGGGATAAAAAATAAGAGGTGAGGCGTGAAAGAAGAAAAAGAAGAAAAAAAGAGATGATTCCTAAATAAATCCACCAGAAAGAGGTAAGTTTTAAAAGGGAAAAAAGAAGTTCAACAAAAATTATAAAGATAAAAAATTCAATCAATCTTTCTTTTAAAAAATCCTTCACCCAAGAGAAAAAACTTTGCTTAAGAAGGTTAAATCTTTTCTCCAAAAAATAATCGCTCAAATAACAAAAAATGAATCTTATTATACTTATAGAAAGAAAAAGAAAGCTGCTGTAAAAAAATACCTGCACAGGCAAGGAAGATATTTTCTTTATTTTTAAAAAAAGGGAGAAAGAAAAATATTTAAAAAAGAAAAGAAGAAAAAGAAGAGTTAAAAAATGAAAAAGACTGATAATTGTCTTTAATTTATGGAAGGCTTTGGCGTTTTTCTTCATCCAGCTTCATCTGAGTAATTTTACGAAAAAATTCTAAAAAGGTGGGCAGCTTCCTTACATTTTCTAAATCGGGATCTTCTAAAAGATAAGAGAAATCATCATAACCTAAAAGAACTGCTTTTTTTAATTCCTCCAGAGCCTCCTCTGTCCTTCCCAGAAGAGACAAACTGCAGGCTAAATTATAATGAACAATAGGATCTTCCGGTTTCAACTGAACTAATTTCCTATCAATTTTTAATCCTTCCTCATAGAAACCTTTGCGTGTATAAGCCTCGCCCAAGCAGGAAAGAGCCTGGATAAAGTTGGGTCTTTTTTCTAATAATTTCTCATAAAAAAGAATCTCAAAATCTTTTCTTTTTTTTCTACCTCTTTTCTTCATAAGAATTTATCTTCTCCAAAATGACATTTCTTCTTAAAATATAAAAAACTTTTTTTAAATAATGACGAAATTTTTTGTATTCTTGAGGATAGACAAATCTTTTTTTTATCTTAAACCTTTGAGAAAATTTTATTAAGTTTTTATAAGAATCATATTGATAAGTAATGTAAAAACAAAACCAAGCTGTATCTATTTTAGCAGAAGAAGGTAAGTATTTCAATCTTAAATTAGAGGGAATTTCAATTGTAATCTCTGCTTTTTTTTCAAAAATTCCTTTAAAATCAATAGGATATCTTCTTTCTTTTTTACCTATTAATGAGTAATCTAAATCTATTTCATCTAAAGCAGGGAAAATTCTTAAGTTATGGGCGCAGGATAAAAACTTTTCTGTCCGAAAAGAATACTCCAAAATAGGTGATTTACTCAAATCATCAATATTTTCTATCTTGTAATCAATTAACTTCGCGAAAGGCGAGATCTCTATCATTTTTTTACAGATATTCTCCTTTATTTTTTCTGGATGAGTATATTTAAGGTACCATCTCTGGTAAGAAGCATAATTTCCTTCTGAAGTCACTGCTCTTTTTATCAATGCATTTTCTTTATCATCTATCTTTATCTGCATCCGATAAACAATTTTACTGTTTTCAAACTGGGGGGTTTTTAAAATCTTAAATCCTTTATCATCAAAAAATACAAGCACTTTACGATTCTGATCCATAATGGGTAAATCACCAAAAGAGGTAGTTTCAGCTGTAGGATCAGCAAAAATAATCTTATTCTTTATTCTAATTGCACAAATCACATGATTGAAATACAAGGCAGGAAAGTCTTCTTTTACATCGTATCTTTCATCTGTAGAGATAAGAACTGGCCAGCTGGGAATTCCCGCTTTTCTCAACAGAGCAACTAAAAGAATAGTCTGATCTTTGCAATCTCCGTATTTATTTAAAAATACCAATTGAGCCTGATGGGGTTCATAACCACTCTCTCCATATTCTACCGCTACATAACGGATATTTTTTGCTACATATTCATAAATCTTTTTTGCTTTCTCATAAAGGGAATCACTTTTTTTAAGATAGTTTTTTAAAAAAATCTCCATTTCTTCAGAAAGCTTCAACTTATCTTTATAAAGCCCATACCACCATTTATAAATCTCATTCCAATCTTTAAAAGAGGAGATAATAATTGTAGGATTGATATAGGCCTGAGAAGGTCGTTTGCTTTCAGGAAGTAAAGGCAAAACTTTTTCAAATCTCCAAATATAAATTTTTCTATCTTTCTCTATTTTTTGTGCTGGATTTAGATTTATATTTTCTGCATACTCTTTATTTAAAAATTTAAATCTTATCTTTCTTCCCTGAGGAATTATCAACTTAAAAGAAGCTTTATAAATTGGATACTCCTCCCTTAAACGATAAAAAATAGTAAAATCATCTTCATTTACCAGTTTAGAAGAATAAATTTTTAATTTATACTCAATGATTGAACCTACCTCTACATTGGGGATAGAAATTATAAATGCTCTTGCATTACTATATAAAGGATAATTTAAATATTTACTCACATCTCTTATATTATTTTTTCCTGCATAAAATATCTTTCCTCCTGTAATACTGCGTGCAAATTCTAATTTTACTTTCTCATAAGTAGAATCATAACCAATCTCTACTTCAGCTAATTTTTTACCCCGATCATTAAGTATTTTTTCTATAACATGAATCTCCCAAATAGATGTATTGGCATCAGTCACTTCCATTTTTTCTTCTACCAGTAGAATTAAAGCTGCCTCATCCTTTACCTTTTTTTGAAATCCCTCTGATTCTTTAAGCAGTTGGGAGATTAAAGGTAAATTCAGCTTTTCAACTTTTATCTTTATCTCCTCAATCCTTCTCTGGGCTAATTTTTTAAAGGGAGGGGTTACTTTCTCATAAATTTTTAATGCTTTTGGATAAAGATTTTTAGCCTCTAAAGCCTGAGCATAAAGATAAAGAGATTCTGAGGAGAGGGGGTTCTTTTGAATTTTTTCAAAGATTTCTAAAGCAGAAGAATATCTTTTCAGTTTAA
>CAZBLX010000143.1:0-3051 GCA_964492865.1 uncultured Planctomycetia bacterium
GTAGAGATTAAGATTAATAGAGATTTTGTTTTTATCATGTTGCCTCCTTTTTTCTAATAAAATTTTATGAGAAATTTAAAGAATATCAAATGATTATTTAGATGTGAAGATTATTTCTAACTTAAATTATCTCAGCTCTTATTTAAATCTTGCAATTTTTTATTCAGATTATTAAAATAAATTATGTCCAAAATGAATATTTTCTCTTTCTTAAAAAACTCCTCCTTCTCTCTGCGGAAAGAAATTATTGGAGGTTTGACTACCTTTTTTACTATGTCTTATATAATCTTCATTCAACCTATTGTGTTACATCAGGCAGGAATGGATAAAGGAGCAGTAATGGTAGCAACCTGTCTCTCCTCAGCTATTGCCATGATTTTTATGGCAATTCTTGCCAATTATCCTTTTGCTTTAGCTCCTGCAATGGGACACAACTTTTACTTTGTATATGGAGTCTGTCTTGCTTTAGGAGTAAGCTGGCAGGTTGCTTTAGGAGCAAATTTCATTGCCGGCGTAATTTTTTTAATTCTTTCTTTCTGGGGATTAAGAGAAAAAATAATTAATGCTGTGCCTTCTTCTTTAAAACATGCCATATGTGTAGGAATTGGGCTTCTTATTACTCTTATAGGACTGGAGTGGTCAGGAATTATTAAAGCAAATCCTCATACATTTGTTAGTCTGGGAGATATTAAAAGTAAATCTGCTCTGCTTTCTATTTTTGGTCTTCTGCTTATTGCTTTTTTAATCAGTAAAAAAGTAAAAGGAGCGATCCTGGTAGGAATTCTTTCTAATTTAGCTGTTGCGCTTCTTGTTGGAATGGTAAAATTTGAAGGAATAATTGGCAGGATTCCTTCTTTATCTTCTACTTTTTTAAAATTGGATATACTGGGTGCTTTAAAAATAAATATGTTAAGTGTGATTTTCATTTTCCTTTTTTTAGACTTATTTGATACTGTGGGAACCTTAATCGGATTGGCAGAACAGGCTAATTTCTTAAAAGAAGGAAAACTTCCCCGTGCACGAGGTGCTTTATTTTCTGATGCCTTGGGGACAGTTACAGGGACTCTTTTGGGAACTTCCACGATAACCAGTTATATTGAAAGTTCAACCGGAATTGCTGAAGGTGCCCGAACCGGTATTGCTAATTTAGTTACTGCTTTTATGTTTCTTATCTCTTTAGTATTTTATCCTTTAATAAAAATGGTCTCCACTCCCCTAAAAGTAAATGGATTTAATACTTATCCAATAATTGCTCCTTCTTTAATTATTGTGGGATTGTTTATGCTTTCCAATATAAGAAAAATTAACTGGGATGAATTTTCAGAAAGCTTTCCTGCTTTTATTACCATTATAACTATTCCTCTAACTTTCTCTATTACTGAAGGGATATCTTTTGGATTTATTACTTATACTTTTCTTAAGCTGGTAAAAGGGGAACTTAAAGAAGTTCCTTTTTTAGTTTCTCTTTTCTCTTTACTTTTTCTTTTACGTTATATTTTTTTATTTAAATAATTATTCTTCAAAAAGCGCTTGCGCAATCATTTCACCAAATTTTTCTGCCGCCTGAGGACCTGAAGCAGTAATAACATTTCCATCTTTTACAACTAAAGTTTTAATATAAATAGCATCTTTTGCTTTAATTCTTCTCACCTCTGAAGGCCAAACTGTGGCTTTTTTGCCTTTTAATATTCCTGCATTAGCCAAAATTACTGGAGCAATACAGATTGCACCTATAACTTTCCCCTTCCGAAAAGCTTCTTGAGCAAGTTTTAAAGCAGGCTCATACCCCCAATAAAACTGAGCTCCAATACCTCCTACAAAAATCACCCCATCAAATTCATCTAAATTTACCTCATCAAGTTCTAAATCAGGAATAACGCTTCCCCCCAGCATTCCATGGATAGAGGTCTTTTTTACAGAGGCAACTTTTACCTCTATACCTTCATCCTCCAAAACTTTTTTTGTTACAAAAAGCTCTTCATCACGAAAATTAGAAGGAGCAATAATCATCACCACTTTTTTAGTTTGAGAAAAAATACTGAGAATAAATAAAAAAGAAAGAAAGAAAATCAATCCTTTCTTCACTCTACCTCCTTTTTTAATTTAAAATATCTGACTCTTTTATTCCCAAAACTTTCAAAATTCTTAAAGAAGCAGGTAAAATCTGATGATGAATATAATAATCTTTATCTATATCTTTCAAATTTATAAATTCTACCGGATATGCTTTCTCACTGATGGAACCGGTGCCTTTTTTAATCACAAACCCTACTACCATTCCTTCTCCCACAGGAACTCCTTGTTTTTCCAGTCGCCTTGCTGCAGCAACATGAGGGGAGATAAGCTTGTAATCAGAAAGGGGCTTGGTAATCTGTTCATAAACTGCTAAATCTCGCAGACTTATCTTTAACTCTTTTAAAGCTTTGATCTTTTCTCTCACCAATTTAACTGCTTCCTCAATTGCATTTTTTTCTAAAATAAGATGTAAAATCTCCTCCTGAAGATTTTTTGCTAAATTTGACCAATCTCTTCTTACTTTCTCAAGACCCCTTACTTTGAGCCTCCCCTTTTCATCAACTAAAGCATATCTTTTCTTAGCTACACCTTTATTAGTCTCCTTAGGAATAAAAATCCCTCTCAAATAAAAATTCTCCAGCTCTATCCTCATTATTCCAGGCAGTTTCTTATTCATCTCTTTTAAAAAAGAAAAAAGCTCTTCTTTGTTTTTCTTGTCTAAACCCAAAAAAGCCGAATCCGTATCACCATAAATAACAGAAAAACCTTGCTTTTCTGCCTCTTCCATAATCCTTTTTATCCAGAATCTTCCCCACCAGGTTATTGCCTGAGCGCAGTCTTTACTATACCATTTACTTGCACTAAAAGCATAATAACCGTAACTGGCATTAGCAATTATCTTTAAAGCTTTTTGACGATTATCTAAAAGATTATATTCTAAACTACCTTCGCTAAGTTCCTTCATTCTTTTCTTCAACTTCTCTCTTTCTTTAAGCAAATTCTCAATTATCTCTGATTCAAAACCCCTTCTTTTCT
>CAZBLX010000144.1:0-3030 GCA_964492865.1 uncultured Planctomycetia bacterium
TAAAGCATACTCATGGATTCTATATCAATAAATTCCTTTTGAGTATCAACGATCTCTTTTACTCTTTTATCTTTCATTGCTTGAGAAAAATTACAATTCTTTTTAAAGTCCAAGCCTTCAGAGAAACAGAAAGAAACAGAATCTTCAAGATAATAACCATCAAAATTTTATTTTTCATAATTTATTTTTTAAAAATTGATTTCTCCGCCAGAAGAAGTAATTTATCTGCTCTTACCCACTCAATCTCATCAGGATAAAGCTGGGTGAGGCTTTCTTTAACTTCTTCAAGAAAAGTAAAATCTGGATAGTTCCCTAAAACAACTAAAACCGTCATAAAAAGAGGTCTTTCTTTATGTTTTTCTATAAAGGAGGAGATCTTCTGGACAGTCTTTTTAACATCTTTTTCGGCTCCCACTGATGTAATAATCCATATTTTATTTTCAAAAACTAAAAGAGTTTTATCTGTGCCAAATTCCCATTCCGGCATCCAGCCATAAAAAAAGCCTATGCAATTATCCAAGATCTTTGAATATATCTTAAAGACATTTTCATTAAATTTTCTGTGATTTGAAAAGGCTACTGTATTCAAATCGCATCTTTCAAGATATGGTTTTCCTTTTATCAAGTATTCTTCTAAATCAGGAAAATCAGAAGGTCTTATTCTGCCAGCAACATGGGCTCCATAAAAGAAATCATTCTCTGTTTTTGTTTCATAGTAATACTGAACTATCCCCGGACAGAAATCTACAACAATTGCATCTAACCACCAGCTTACAGGAATACTTCCTCTTTTAGGATCATCCCAGGCACCGTAGTAACGGTCTTGCATTGTATTTAAACCTAAATCACTCATGCAAAAAGCAATATAAATTTTATTTTTAAGATTTACTTTTTTTATGTGATCTTGTTTATAAATCTTTTTAGCTGGCATTTGAAAATGAACAGAAAAATTTACTGAACTTACATGAGCAAGTAAAACTTTCAACTTATGTTTTGAGGCAAATTCAACATGTGGTCTTTCTAAAATATAAGAAAAAGGATAACCTAATACAATCCCATAAGGGTGTATCTTTTTGTAATACTCACTAAGTAATTGAATATCTTTAGGGAATTCTTTGTGAGGAATTAAATCTAAAGCACAGATTTTCTTTGCAATTACATAATCTCTTATAGGTCTTATCATATGATAGCGAGATTCGTGGGTACGAGGATCTTCTACTGGCAAAAGAGCAATGAAATTTTTATTACATTCAGGAAAAAGATTTACCAGTTGCCATCTATAAGCTTGGTATTTATCCTTCCATTTGCCTCTTAAATCTTTTACCATCTTTAATCCTAATCTTTTTAAAGGTTTAACAAAATCAGGGTGAGCAATCAAAGCATCTTCTAATCCTGCTATGGTGGTGGCAATATTTATTGAGTGTTTAAAATCTGGATCATAGACTACAAAACCTTTTATCTTATCTTTATACTTTTTAATCACCTCTCTTAAAAAACTTTCTCTAAACTCAATCCAACCTTTTGATTTATAATACCGAAGCCACTCCTGAGAAGGATTTCCAAATCTGTCCTTACTCTCCCATAAAACATATACTCTGGGTTCTTCTCTATTCACAATTCCCTGCAGACTTAGAGCAAGAAGTCTTGTTTTATAATCTTTGCCTCTTAAATCAATTACATCTAAATAGTAATTTCTTTTGCTTTGAGTTAACCCTTTTTCTTGAAAATATTCTTCACTAATTAAGCTAATCCAGATTAAAACTGTAATAACTATCAAAATTTTATTTCTCATCCTCATTCTCTGGTGATGATTTATCTAAAAAAGTTAGAAAAAGCATCTCAACTTACAAAAAGAATAAAAATCCCCAATGTTAAAAATATCAAAGCTAAAGCAATTTTAAATACCCCCAAATGTTTCCTTAAAAAATTATTAAAACGCTGGGAGGTTACACCTAAGAGAAAAAGAATAAATATTAAAACTAAGGGAAAGATAAACATGAGATTATAAATTATAAGATAAAATAAAGCTTTTAATCTCAGGTGGGGAAGTTTTAATATAAAAAAAATTGTAGGAAGATAGACTTGACCTGTACAAACTGCTTCAAGCAAAGATACCAAAAAACCTACTCCTAAGGAAACAATAAAAAGCCTTACATATCCTTTTTTCCCTCTTAAAGCATCTCCAATTGTGCCGGTTATTTTCTTTTTCAAAAATTTAGGAAGTTGTAGAATAAGTCCTTCGGTACTTTTTTCTTTCTTATACCGAAAATAATCATATAATGCTAAAATAAAAAGAAAAAAACACATCCCGGCAACAAGATAATAAAAAATCTTTATAAGAATATAAAAATGAGAAATTAGATACAAAGTTTTAAATATCCCCAATCCTAAAAGTAAATAAGTAAAAAAAACAGCTAAAATATAAGCACTGCCAATTCCAATTATTTCTTTTTTACTATATCCATAAACAGTTAAAAAAGAGATAAAAAATACAATTACTGCAAAAGCACAGGGATTAATACCATCAGTTAATCCTGCTCCGATAAGGGTAAATAAAGAAATTTTTTTGAATTTGTTCAAAATAGCCTTCTCAAGAAAATAAAGATGAGAAGAAGTATTTTCTCTTAAAGCTTTTTCAATCGCCTTATCTAAATTTTCCTTAAATTCCTCTGTTCCTACAAGAAATGTATCCCCTACAAGAATAGCAGGAACAGCAGTTCTCTTTCTTTTAAAACGAGAGGATAAAGAGATAAGAAGGTTAAGGTTATTTTTATCGTAAATATTTGCTTCTTTAATTATTATTTCATCTTTGTATTTTTCAAGTATTTGCGGAAGAATCTCCATTTTTGTCTCAAGGCAGGCTTTGCAATTAGGAGAATAGAAAAGCAAAATCTCTACTTTTTTCTCTCTGGCAGAAAAGGTAAAAGAAAAAAATGATAGAATAAAAAAGAATAGGACTAATCTTTTCATTAAGGTTAATTATATAAAATTTTCGTGAAAAATAAAGAATTTGTTATACAATAAATACAA
>CAZBLX010000145.1:0-3019 GCA_964492865.1 uncultured Planctomycetia bacterium
CTCCTCAAATAGTTCAAATGACTCAAGCATTTACGCCACAAGAGGCGGGCAGAGCCACTACAACATTAATTGCAGGTAAAATTCCAATTTCCTCTAAAGTCCAACTACATTGTATAGTTAAATGATACTAAATAAAAGTAAATAAATTGGTTCGCCGATGAGTGGTTATCAAAGAATAAAAGAAAAGTGGTTTAAGTTGAGTTTAACTGAACAACTTGCTAATATTGGAAGTGAAGTAATAAGAGCGATAAATTGGAAAGAAAAAGGCAAAGAGAATTATTCTAAAGAGGCTACTCTACGTGCTATGGAGTTGATAGATTTGACAATAAAAGATAAGAAAAACAGATACCGACTTAAGGAAGTTTTACGTTTAAGAGAGTTATTAGCAGATTTTTTGTGGTTTGATAATCAATACAATTCTACCGCAGAAAGTTTCAAAAAATTATTTTTTATGCTTTTAACTATTATATAAATAATGTAAAATAAAAATTAATATAAAACAATTTTTTGAAAAAAATGCGCCCGTAGCTCAACTGGATAGAGCATCTGCCTTCTAAGCAGAGGGTTGCAGGTTCGAATCCTGCCGGGCGCGTTCATATTTTAAGCGATGAAAAAATTTATTTATTTATTGCTTCTTTTATTTTTTATTTTTTTATTTTCGGGAATAGGATTTTATGTTTTTTTAAATATCAAAGGCAAAGAGATTTTATTAAATACACTCGAGAAAAAATACAAGATAAAAGCAGAGTTAAGAAATCTATATGTAAGTTTCCCTTTAAAGGTTAAATTAGAAAAATTTTCCTCTCCTGCTTTTTCCTTCTCTTTATTAGACTTTGAAGTTACAGGAATAAATCTTTTTAAAAAAAATATAACCTTAGATAACGTTTATCTTGATGAATTACGACTGACAATAAAAAGAAAGAAAAATGGCAAAATTGCTTTTCCTTTAGCATTAAAAGAAACTGAAGAAAAGAACTATTCTGCAATGAGTTCTAGTCCCTCAGGAAAGTTTAAATTTTCTTTTGTTTTCAAAAAAGTATTTGTTGACCATTCTGCTTTGACTTTTTTAGATGAGAACTTTACTCCTCTCCTGAAGTTACAGTTTAAAGATATAAGAGCAAAATTGGAAAATTTCAATTATCCAATAAAAAATAAATTTTATATAGAATTAACCTCTTCCCTGAAAAGAAAAAATATTTTTATGGAGGACATTTTGAAATTTAAAGGATGGATAGATAAAGAAAATAAAAATATGGATGCTCAGTTGAAGATAAAAAATTATGATTATTTTGCTTTTGCTGATTATTATCCTCCTTTCTGGAAACCAGAAAACTTAGAGTTAAAAGAGGCTTATTTATCCCTGGATGTAAAAGCAGTTTCTTTAAACAATGAAATGAAAATAGATGGAATTTTATATTTAGATAGATACGCTTTTTTGAAATCTCCTCAGGAATCTTCAAGAGTAGAATCCCTCATGAAGATAATTAATCTTTTCAAAAAAGATGAAAAAGGTAGACACTATTTTCGCTTCCCTACCTTAAAAACACGGATGGATAAATTAGAAATTGATTTTTCTTCAGTATGGAAGGATTTGGCAAAAAGAGTGGAGGTAAGTTTTGCCAATACAGTATTAGATTTTTTAAATAGAACAGCTAACCAAATGATTGAGAAAGGAACTAAAGAGATAAAAAGAATTGGTGTGGATGCTCCTGTGGAGACAATAAAAGGTATCTTTGATATTTTGGAAGGACTAATTCTTCCTAAGAAAGAAGAAAAAGAAGAAAAGGAAAATAAAAAGGATAAAGATTTTCTCAGACAACTTCAGGATTTTTTAAAGAATAGGAACTCAAAATAAGGTGGGCGTAGCTCAAGTGGCGAGAGCACCTGACTGTGGCTCAGGTGGTTGGGGGTTCGAATCCCCTCGCCCACCCCTGATTGGGCAAAGACGGTAACTCCTCCCACAGATGCCACAGATGAAGAGGAGTTCTTCAAAATAGATTCAAAAGGTTTATTTATTAAAGGTAAGGGGATGCTTAATTTAATCTGTATCTTTTCTCTATCATAAACAATAATTTTCTCCAGAATACTTTCCAAAAGTAATCTTTTTCTTCTTGCATCCCACTCCTCAAAATAAAATTTGAAATTTTTTAGAAAAAGGGAAATAGCCTCAGCTTTTATATGATTTATCTCTTTTGATTTCAATTCTACATCCAGTTGGGAGAGCCTATTTTTGATATCCTTAATTTGCTCATCGAGTTTTTGTATGTAATTTCCTATTTTTTGAGTAGTCTTTTTATCTGGCAAAGTATCTGAAAGCCATTTAATCTTTTTATCCTGTTCACTGGTTAACTTCTCTAATTTCCGTTTTAGTAATGAATATTCTTTTTTAAGCTCTTGAATCTGAAAATCATTTTTCTTCTTTAAAGCCTTAAGAGCACTGGAAATAAGATTTTTTTGTTCAGATATCTTTATAATTTCATCCAATACACTATTTTCCAAATCTTCTGCAGGAATATAAGGAAGCTCACATCCATTTTGACGTCCTGGACATGCATAATATCTGTAATGTTTGCCTTTTGTAGGTAACAACTTAGAATTACAATTATGACACCAGACAAGTCCTAAAAGCAGATTTGAAGATGTTGAAGTTCGTGGAGGAGTATTATTCCTCTTGGCCAATCGTTTCTGAACTTCATCATACATTTCTTTAGAAATTATTGCTTTATGCCCTCTTTTTACAATCTTTTCACGCCATTTTGCATATCCACAGTAGACAGGATTTCTTAGTATTTTCCATACAGAGTTTTTATTCCACTTTCCTTTACGTGAGGAGATCTTATCTTCTTTATTCAATAAATGAGCTATAGCTTTTATACCCAGGTTCTTTTTGAGAAATAAATTAAAAATTTTTTTCACAATTATACTATCATTTTTATCCACAACTAATTTCCCTTCATTATCAGTTCTATATCCAAATGGAGGCACAGTTACCCATTTACCTTGCTTAAATGCCTTCTCA
>CAZBLX010000146.1:0-3003 GCA_964492865.1 uncultured Planctomycetia bacterium
CCTTATCTTGCTTTAAGTTTAATTCATGCTGCAGGAATAGAGGGAATTAAAGAAGAATTGACTCCCCCAGAGCCTGTTGAGGTTGATGTATTTCATTTATCTGAGGTTGAGAGAGAAAAATTAAATATAGAAGAACTATCTCCTTCCTTAGAAAAAGCCCTTGATTTTTTTGAGAAAAGCAGATTAGTAAAAGAAACCCTCCCTTTCCACATCTATCAAAAATTTTTAGAAAACAAAAAAATTGAATGCAAAAACTTCAACCGCGCAGTAACAGACTATGAGATAAAAAATTATTTTGGGGTATTGTAATCTCTAACTTTTTCATTTCCCAGATTCTTATTTTTTAGAATAGTAATTACCTTGACAAAATTACGTAGTGAATGTATAAATATAATGGATAAATTTACATTAAAAAAGTAGAAATGGAAAGGATAAATTTACGATATTGGAGTAAGGAAAGAATAAAGTGCCTTCTGCCGGAGAATTTTGTAAATCGGCAGATTGGTGAAAAATTATTTCAGGCAATGGAGACGGAAAAAATTATTTTTCTTTATGGACCAAGACAAAGTGGAAAGACTTCTCTTATTGGTTGGCTGATAGATGAGCTGCTTAAAAAAGGCATACCTCCACAAAATATAAATTATGCAGTAATGGATTTTCTTGATCTTCATCCTTTTATTTCTGATACCCTTAAATTGGTAAAATTGCTATATCAGGAAGCTATAAAAGAGAAAAGAATTTATCTTTTTATTGATGAAGTGCAGAGATTGAAAAACGCAGGATTAATACTTAAACAAATTTATGATATGCATGCAAATATCCAGATTATAGCAAGTGGTTCCTCAACAATAGAGATGAAAGAAAAAATAAAAGAGCATCTTACAGGCAGGAAAATTGAGATTATGCTCCATCCTTTTTCTTTTTTAGAATTTTTAAAAGCCAAGAAAGCTTTACCTGAGGAAGTTATTCGTAAATATGATATAGAAGAAATAAAAGAACTTAATAATCTTTATTGGGAAAGAATACTTTCTTTATGGCAGGAATATATTGAAGTTGGTGGATATCCAGAAATTGTGCTTTTTCCAGAAAGGAGGGATTGGTTATATGAAAGTTTGTTTTCTACTTATCTTGAAAGGGATGTAATAAGATTTATAAATGAAGCTAATTATCAGAAATTTCAGGATTATGTTCGTCTTATGGCTTCTGAAATCGGTAAGATTTATAATCGTCAGGCAATTGCAAGGACTATAGGAAGAGATGTTCGTACTATAGAAAAATTTGAAAATATACTTACCACTACATTCGTCCTTTATAGAATAACTCCTTTTTATACTAATATTCGTAAGGAATTAAGCAAAGCACCGCGATTTTATTTTTGGGATACAGGACTGAGGAATTTTATTTCTAAGGGTGTAAAAGATTTATCAATTAAGGGAGAGATTCTTGAAAACGCAGTTATTAGTGAGATATTAAAATCTTTAAAAGTATCTATTCATTGGTGGAGGACAAAAGGTGGGGCAGAGGTAGATATTATAGTAATGAAAGAAAAAGAAAGAATACCTGTTGAAGTTAAAGGAATAGAAGAAAAAAAGCCAAAGCTTACCCGTTCTTTAATTTCATTTATTGAGAATTATAATCCTCAGAAAGCTTACTTTGTGACTTATAATTACTATGGGAAGGCAGAATATAAAAATACAAAGATATACTATATACCTTCTTATATGATAGGATTTTTAAAAGATTTTTGATGTAAAAGTATTAGACTGGAATTTTAACGATACATAGTTATAGAAAAACCATTTCAACCTACGAGGTTGAACTGGAAAATTTAGAAATAATTTAAAAAAACAAAGCTTTATTTTCTTGATACTATGATATTAGATTAACTTCCATTTGAAAAAAAATATTTTATAATTTAAATGGCTTATTGATAGAGAGTAGATTTAAAAAAGGAGGTGGTTTTTATTATGAATAAGAGTTTTACATTAGTTGAATTAATCGTTGTCATCGCCATCATCGCAATATTAGCCGCAATCATTGCTCCCAATGCTTTCAGGGCGATTGAAAAGGCGAAGATTAGTAAAATTACAGAAGACTTTAAGGCTTTAAGAGTAGCTTGGCTTTCTTTTTATGCTGATACAGGCTTTTTTCCTCATGAAAACTGCTATGGCAATCAGCCTGGTCCTTATATTGATGAGCCATATATGCGTTGGACAGATATACATTGTAACTGTCACAATTTTCCTGGGTGGAATGGTCCTTATTATGAAGGAAATGATCAGACTCCTTGGGAACAGGATTATGTTTATGATAACGATGGAGATAGCTATCCTGGTTCTATATGGGGAGGAGTGAATGTTTGTTTTTTAGGAAATAACTCTGAACAAGTTCAGGTTGCTCAACGAATAGGAGAGAAGTTGGATTATATATTAGATGATGGAAATGCAGGCACAGGTGCATTAAGAAGAGGATATGGTGGTGCAGGTGTTGTTTGGTTAATCTCTGGAGAAAGTGTAACAAAAAATTGTGGTTCAGTGCAAAGATGTCCTTAAGATATTTCTTCTTATATTTCAAGTAATGCTTAACTTGTAAACCTATACTTTTTGTAAACCTACCTTCTCTTAGGAAAAATTTTTTATATTGCAATAACAAAAAGTAATATATTATAATTAGCTTTGGTAAACATCAAAAAGATGAATTTTGGCTGGGCAGTTGTTTTTATTGGATTATTTTCTATATTCTCTCAAAGCATATTTATTCGGCGTCTTATCTGTGTATTTTATGGAAATGAGTTAACCACAGGAATATTTTTCTCCAGCTGGCTTTTTTTTGGAGGAATAGGAAGCTTCTTTTTTTCTAAAATTTCACATAAAATTAAAAATAACCTTTCCTTTTTTAGTCTTTTAATCATTCTCTTTTCTTTTTTAAGTCTCTTAGAATTTCTTTTCATAAAAAGCTTAAAGATAATTTTTGGTATTTATCCAGGGCAAATTCCTGATTTAT
>CAZBLX010000147.1:0-3000 GCA_964492865.1 uncultured Planctomycetia bacterium
ACTCACAACAAATTCCTTTTTTAGAACATCCCGGATAACTACATTTACAGAAAGAGAGGTTTTTATCTCTATTAGGACATTCCATAATTTGACTTTTTTAATAAACTTAATCTTCTTCTTAAAGGGACTCTATCAATAAATAACTTCCCTTGAAGATGATCCATTCCATGCTGGAGGATAGAGGCTAAATCATCTTCTGCTTCAATACAAAGTCTTTCTCCTTTCTCATCCCAGTACTCTACCCATACACTGCGGGCACGCTTTATCTCTAACAGACCCAATTGGGGAAGACTCAGACAGCTTTCCTTTTTTATCTGCTGTCCTTCTTTTTTTATTAAAGAAGGATTAACTAAGTAAAAAACTTTATTTTCTGCTTTAACGATTAAGCAGGAAATATCCAAACCTATTTGATTTGCAGCAAGCACTTTTATATCATTCTCCTTTATTATCCTATGCATTTTATCAAAAATTTCTCTTGCCAAGAAAAAATTTTCAACTTTTCTGCATTTTTTTCTCAATATTTTATCCGGCCAGATACGAATTTCGGATGCAATTTTTCTCATCCAATTCCACAATCCTTTTTTTATAATTTTTAAGCTCTTCCTCAGAATATAAACCATAAGAGAGAATAATCAATTTATCTCCCACTATACCTAAACGAGCTGCCGGACCATTAAGACAAATTATACCTTTCTTTCTACTTTTAATTACATAAGTCTCAAAACGTGCGCCATTATTTAAATTCAAAACTTCTACCTTTTCTCCTTCCTTTAAATCTGCCTCTTTTGCTATTTTCTCATCAATAGTAATACTTCCTTTATAATAAAGCTGGGTATCAGTTACCGTAGCATAATAAATTTTTGATTTAAGCATTATCCTCAACATCTTTTTCTTACTAAGTTATAAGTTAAAGTAGCAATCATAAGCTCCTCATCAGTGGGAATAACTAAAACTTTTATTTTTCTTTTTAAAAAATCATAGATATCCTTTTTTATTCTTTCTATTATATCTGGATTATTCTCACCAATTCCGGCAGTAAAACAAATTGCATCTACTCTTTTTAGAATAAGCATATAAGCACCAATATATTTCTTTATCCGGTATATAAACATCTCTAAAGAAACTCGAGCACGCCTGTTTCTCTTTGCTTCTTTTTTTATTATGCGCATATCATTACTTATGCCTGAGATTCCCAAAAGCCCGCTTTTTTTATTCAAAATGTTATCCATCTCCTTAATAGATAAATTCTCCTTTTCCATAAGAAATAAAACCACTGCCGGATCAATATCTCCGCATCTTGTCCCCATAATCAATCCTTCAAGAGGTGTAAAACCCATAGAGGTATCAATTGATTTTCCATTCTTTATCGCGGTAATACTGCAACCATTGCCTAAGTGACAACTGATAATATTTAGCTTATTGAGAGGCTTTTTTAAAATTTGAGAGGCTTTTTTTGCAATATATTCATGACTTGTTCCGTGAAAACCGTATCTTCTTATCTTATATTTTTTATAATAACAATAAGGAATAGCATACATATAAGCATACTCAGGAATTGTGGCGTGATATGCTGTATCAAAGACAGCTACCTGTTTTGCCTTCTTTAAAAATTTTTGTGCTGCTTTTATTCCTTCTAAATTCACAGGATTATGTAAAGGAGCTAAACTGCAGCAGTCTTTTATTTTCCTTAAAATTTTTTTATCTATTATATGAGGTTTATCAATCTCTCCTCCATGAACAACACGATGTCCTACTGCATCTATCTCTTCTAAAGAATTAATCACTCTCTCCTTAA
This sequence comes from uncultured Planctomycetia bacterium, assembly GCA_964492865.1. Taxonomy (GTDB): domain Bacteria; phylum Omnitrophota; class Gorgyraeia; order Duberdicusellales; family 4484-171; genus CAZBLX01. The sequence goes on from CAZBLX010000147.1 coordinate 1,796, forward strand.
GAAGCTGATCAAATAAAATCTTCATTCCTTGAGTATGGTTAGAGATAGAGGAGCCTTTCTCTCCTATTCTTTCTATAAGTCCTTTGGCTAAAAGTTTTTCTTGAGGGAAAAGATAAAATTTATATTTTATTGATGAACTTCCACAATTAACTACTAATATTTTCATTCTTCTGCGCTCTTATAACTGTTACTGCTGTGCAATCAATGATATCCTCTATACTGCAACCTCTGGATAAATCACTGCAAGGTCTTTTTGTTCCCAGAATTATTGGACCGATTGCTCTTGCTTTGGCTAATCTTTCTGTAAGTTTATAACAGATATTTCCTGCATCTAAATTAGGGAAAATTAATACATTGGCAGAGCCGGCAACTTTACTTTGAGAAGCTTTAATCTGAGCAACTTCCTTAACAATGGCGCTGTCTGCCTGAAGCTCTCCATCAATAGAAAAATGTGGAGCTTTTCTTTGAGCAATCTTTGTTGCTTCTTTAACCTTATCAATCCAGCGTCCTTCAGCACTTCCTTTAGTAGAAAAACTTAGCAAAGCTACACGTGGCTCAAACTCTAAAACCTCCTGAGCAAACATAGCTGCTGAGATGGCAATTTGAGCTAATTGTTCTTGGGTAGGATAAGGAATTACTCCACAATCAGCATAAACAAATACGCCTCTTTCTCCATAACTACAGTTAGGAACAGCCATAATAAAGCAACTGGAGATTAGACCAATCTTTTCATCTATCTGCATACAATAAAGAGCAGCTCTTATTACTGAAGAAGTAGTGTAGGTGGCTCCAGCAACAAAGCCACTTGCCTCTCCACTTTCCACAAGCATTGCTGCGTAATATAAAGGATTCTCCATAAGCTCTCTTGCTTCTTCAAAAGTTATCCCCCTTATTTTTTTCCTTTCATAATAAATATTAGCAAACTCTTCCTGTTTTTTATGGTCAATATTATCAGGAGTTAAAAGTAAAGGGTAGGCAATTTTTTCTTCTTTTATATATTTTATCGCCTCAGCAATCCTTTTATCCTTAGGCTCAGGATAAACTATTACCTTAGGATCTTTTTTCGCTCTCGTCCTAAGCTTTTCTATAATTGTATTCATAATAAGAAGAATGAATATTATCACAAATTTAGAAAATATGCAAGGTTATAAATACTGGCATAGGGTTAAAAAATTGTTGGAAAATAACAGAAATGTGGGATTTTT
>CAZBLX010000148.1:0-2976 GCA_964492865.1 uncultured Planctomycetia bacterium
GGCAGAGTGGATAGTCAAAGAAGCAGAAAAAATTGGTATAGTGGACATTTATCCTGTAGGAGCAATTACTAAGGAAAGAAAAGGAGAAGAATTAACAGAATTTGGAGCATTAAAGAAGGCAGGATGTTTAGCTTTAAGTGATGATGGAAACTCAATTAAAGATACTTATCTTTTGCGGCGAGCTTTAGAATATGCAAAAATGTTTGATATTTTAATTATCTCTCACTGTGAAGATAAATCCTTATCCAGCGAGGGAGCGATGAGAGAAAGTTTTTTATCTTCTAAGTATGGGATAAAAGGTATTCCCTATATCAGTGAAAGTATAGTCGTTTTTCGTGATATAGAATTAGCTTGTTATCTTAATGCACGCATTCATCTTGCTCATATAAGCACAAAAAGAAGTGTAGAGATTATAAAACAGGCAAAAGAGAAAGGAGTAAAAGTCAGCTGTGAGACTGCCCCTCATTATTTTATTCTTAGTACAGAAGATATTGAGAAGAATAACTTTTCCTCCCTTTTTAAAGTAAATCCTCCCTTGCAAGAAAAAGAAGATGTGGAGGCAATAAAAGAAGCACTGGCTTCTGATATAATTGATTGTATTGCTACAGATCACGCCCCTCACTCAAAAGCAGAGAAAGAGTTAAGTTTTGAGGAAGCACCTTTTGGATTTATAGGATTAGAGCTTGCTTTTTCTTTAACTTATACTTATTTGGTCAAAAAAAATATACTGAATTTGAAAGATTTAGTTAAAAAGATGTCTTATACACCGGCTAAAATTTTGGGATTAAAGGATAAAGGTTATATAAAAGAGGAAAATATTGCAGATTTGGCTATTGTTGATTTGGGAAGCAGATGGAGAGTAACTGAGGAGAATTTACTTTCCAAATCAAAAAATACACCTTTTTTAGGTTATGAGTTGGAGGCAGAGGTAATTTGCACTATTCATAGAGGAGAGATAGTCTATAAAAAAAGTGGTTAAGTTTATATTGACAAAAGAGGTGGGAAGATTATGTAAATGGCTAAGAATTTTAGGATTTGATGCAGAGTATTTTTCTGAAGATAATTTAGCAACTCTAATTATTAAAGCTTTAAGAGAAAACAGAGTTATTGTTACGCGCAAAAAGAAGATTGATGATTTAAAAGTTATAAGAGTTTATGCTAATGATGTGAAAGAGCAGTTGAGGGAAGTTTTAGCACAACTTAGATTTAAACCTGATGAGGATAAAATGTTTACCCGATGTGTAATTTGTAATAAAACTTTGGAGAAGGTAGAAAAAGAAGAGGTTAAAGAAAAGGTGCCTTTGTATGTTTACCAGACACAGAATGAATTTTATCAGTGTCCATCCTGCCGGCGTATTTATTGGCAGGGAACTCACTGGGGGAATGTAAAAAAAATTATTCAAGATTTAGCCTTATGATTATTGCTGATTTTCATATTCATTCTAAATATTCCCGGGCTACCTCAAAAAATATGGATGTTCCCAATTTGGTTAGATGGGCACATTATAAAGGGATAAATCTTTTAGGAACAGGGGATTTTACACATCATTTATGGCTTGAGGAATTAAAGCAGTATTTAGAACCTTTAGAGGATAGAGGACTATTTATTTATCAGGGGGTGTATTTTGTCTTATCGGTTGAGGTATCAAATATCTTTTCCCAAAATGGAAGAGTTTATCGTATCCATAATTTGATTATGGTGCCTAATTTAAAGTTAGCTTATGAGGTAAACAAGATGTTAAGTTACTATGGAAATCTTACCTCTGACGGAAGACCTACCTTAGGTATGAGCTGTAAAGAACTGGCTTCCCAGTTATTTAAAATCTCTCAAGATATTATCTTTATTCCCTGCCATATCTGGACTCCCTGGTTTGGTTTATTTGGTTCTAATTCTGGATTTAATTCTTTAGAAGAGGCTTTTGAGGAATATACAGATAAAATTACTGCCTTAGAGACAGGATTATCCAGTGATCCAGCAATGAACTGGCGTCTATCGAAGTTAGATAGATTTAGCCTGGTTTCTAACTCTGATTCTCACTCACCTCATCGCATTGGCAGGGAAGCTAATGTATTTAATTGTGAGTTGAATTTCTGGCAGATAAAAAAAGTTTTAGAAGAAAAAGACAGAGCAAAATTCTTATATACCATAGAGTTTTTTCCTGAGGAAGGAAAATATCACTATGATGGGCATCGCAACTGTAATGTAAGGCTTCATCCTAAAGAAACAATAAAATATAAAGGATTGTGTCCTAAGTGTGGTCGTCCTTTAACTAAAGGAGTTCTTTATCGGGTGGAAGAATTGGCTGATAGAGAAGAGGATTTTATTCCTCCTAATGCTATTGGTTATAAGAGTCTAGTTCCTTTAGATGAGATAATTGCGGAAGCGAGGGAACTAAATAAGGAAAGTAAAGCGGTGGAGAAAGAATATATTAATTTAGTCAGCGAATTCGGCTCAGAGTTTAATCTTTTAGTTAATATAGATGAGAAAGAACTATTTTCAAAACTTCCTTACAGGATTGCTGAAGGGATAAAAAGGGTAAGAGAAAAAAGATTGAATATTTTGCCTGGTTTTGATGGTGAATATGGAAAGATTAAAATTTTTGATGAGGAAGAGAAAAAAGAGGATAAGCAACTTACTTTATTCTGATGAGAAAAATTTTTGATAAAGAGAGATTTAAACATTTAAGAGAACAAAAAAATTTATACTTAAAGAAATTAACTTTGGAAAAAGCAAAAAAGATGATGAATAGTTTATTAATAGAAAGTTTCTATAAAGAGTTAAAAAACAATATGATAGATGATCATCCTTTATCTTTAAAAAAGAGTGTAGAGAGTGTCTTTAAAAAGCTTAAGAATTCAAAAATGGAGGAAGAATGAAAATTGCGATAGTATTTTATTCTTTTTCTGGCAACACAAAAAGACTTTCTTTATTTTTAAAAGAGATGCTTGAGAAAAAGAATCATAAAGTAGATATAG
>CAZBLX010000149.1:0-2974 GCA_964492865.1 uncultured Planctomycetia bacterium
TTTCCTCAAGAGAAAAAATTAATCTGTGGAGTGGTTGATGGAAGAGGTGTGCGTCGTTCAAATATTTTGGAAAAGGTAAAGTTGATAGAAAAGATAAAAAGATATACTCATCTAAAGGAAGAAAATATTATTATCTCCAACAGCTGTCCTTTGTATCATCTTCCTTTTAGTGTGGAAAAGGAAGAATTTCCTGAGTCTATAAAAGAAAGATTAAGTTTTGCTAAGGAAAGATTATATGAGTTAAAACTCATAAAAGATTATAAAGAAGGGAAAAAAGAAGAGGCAGAAAAATGGTGCAGTTTAAAAACACTAAAAAGGAGAAGATTTTATTTTTTTAAGGTAAAATCTTTTTCAGAAAAAGAGTTTAAGATAAGAAAAAGAGTTCAACAAAAAGAGTTGAATTTACCTTTATTTCCCATAACCGCTATTGGAAGTTTCCCTCAGGATAAAGAATTAAGAAAAAAAAGAAATCAGTTTTATAATCAAAAGATAAGTAAAGAGGAATACGAAAATTATATAAAAGAGAAAATAAAAAATCTTATAGATTTTGAAGAAAAAGCTGGATTGGATGTTTTTGTTCATGGGGAATTTGAACGCACAGATATGGTAGAGTATTTTGCCAAAAATTTGGAAGGATTTCTTACTACAAAAAGAGGCTGGATAATCTCTTATGGGACAAGAGTATACAGACCTCCTATAATTTATAAAAAAATAAGACGAAAGAAATTTTTTACTAAAGAAATTATTTTTGCTCAGACTCTCGCTTCCAAGCCGGTAAAAGGAATTCTTACCGGTCCAGTTACAATAATCGCCTGGAGTTATAATATTACTGATTTTTCTTTTTCTCAACTTGCTAAAGATTTAGCTACCGCTTTAAACAAAGAAGCAAAAGATTTGGTAAAAAAGGGTATAAAAATTATTCAGATAGATGAGCCAGCAATAAAGGAATTTTCTCCTCTCAAAAAGAAAAAAAGAAACGATTACTTTAAATGGACAATTTCTGCTTTTAACTTAACCACTCAACTTCCCTTTCACATTCAGATTCATACACATATGTGTTATTCGGAATTTGAAGATATAATTTCTTGGATTAAAAAGATGAATTTTGATGTTATCAGTATTGAGGCGGCAAGAGATAAAGGTAAAATTTTAGATGCCTTCAGAAAGATAAATCTTAAAAGAGGCATTGGTCCGGGTATCTGGGATATTCACTCAAAAATTCCTCTTAATTTAAAGGAAGCAAAAAAGATTTTAGATAAAGCGATTGATATTTTTGGCAAAGAAAATGTTTGGATTAATCCTGACTGTGGTTTAAAAACACGTGATTGGCAGGAAGTGGAAGTTTCTTTTAAAAGGATGTATAAATTGGCTTGCCAGTATCGCAAAAAATTCAGTAAATGATAAAAGTAAAACTTCTTGCCTATCCTAAAAAAGCTGAGAAGATTATTTATTCCGCTGCGCGTCAATGTTATTCTAAAGAAAGTAGCTATAAGATTTACAAAAGCAAAATAGATAAAGAAAAAATAAAAAGATTTATTGCTCATCTGATAGAGAAAAGACACCTTTCGCCTTTAGAACATGTCAGTTTCACATTTCTGATTGAAGGAGTCTCTCGTGTATGTACTCATCAGCTTGTCAGACACCGTATTGCTTCTTATTCTCAACAAAGTCAGCGTTATGTGGATTTGGAGGATTTTGAAATTATCACCCCTCCTTTAATAGAGAAAAATAAAGAGGCAAAAAAAGTTTTTCTTCAAACTGTAGATTATTTAAGAAAACAATATAAACTTCTTAAAGAAATTTTAGCTAAAGACAAAAAATTAACTAAAGAGGAGATAAATCAGGATATAAGATTTTTACTTCCTCAGGCAACAGAAACAAAAATAGTAGTTACCATGAACGCACGCCAGCTTCTACACTTCTTCTCAGAAAGATTATGTCTTCGTGCACAATGGGAAATAAGAAATTTGGCTAACCTTATGCTTAAAGAATGCAGAAGAGTACTTCCAGAAGTATTTAACTTCGCTGGTCCTAAATGTAAGATTTTAAAATACTGTCCTGAGAAAAATATAAACTGTCCTCTTTATCCAAAATCTTAATTTCTACTCATTAAAATTCCGTTATATGTTAGGCTGGTAATTATATGCAATATATAGAAGAAAAAAGACTTGACAACACAAAATGTTGTGTTATATAATTAAATTGCTCTTTTAAAAATTGCTCTGCAGTGCTCATTTTGAGCTTAAAAGGGAATGCCGTGAAAATCGGCAGCACTCCCGGTGCTGTGATGGGGGACGAAAGGCGCTATTTCTGCCCATACGGCAGATGAAGTGCCACTGCCTCCTAAATGGAGGTGGGAAGGCGCGCCGAGTAGGATGATCCCAGAGCCAGAAGACCTGCTGCAGGAAAATTTTTCTGGTTTTGCGCGGACAAAACCAGAAAAAGAAGGGCGAAGAAAATCAGGGTGCAGCCCCGCTCTTTCTTTTGAAAGGGCGGGGTTTTTTGTTTTGAACTGTTATGTTTAAAAAGATAATAAAAAGAGATGGAAGAATAGAAGATTTTAACGCTTCTAAAATAACAAATGCTATCGCTAAAGCGGGGGCAGCAACTGGAGAATTCTCTTATAATGAAGCCTCAAAACTTACAATAAAAGTCTTAAATATAGCTTCTCAGATTATTAAAGATAAAATCCCTACTGTTGAAGAGATTCAAGATATAGTTGAGGAAGTACTTCTCTATTCCCCTTACAAAAAAACTGCTAAAGCCTATATTCTTTATCGTGACCAGCACAGAATGATAAGAGAGATTTCTTCTAAATTTAATATAAACTTAATCGATAATTATCTTACAAAAAGTGATTGGAAAGTAAAAGAAAACAGCAACATGAGTTTTTCCCTTCAAGGGCTTAACAATTATATTTCTCAAGAGATAACAAAAGCCTACTGGCTTAATAAACTATATCCTCAAAGAGTAA
>CAZBLX010000150.1:0-2930 GCA_964492865.1 uncultured Planctomycetia bacterium
GCTTTAATTTTAAATATGTTGATTTCTTTAATTATGATTCCGGTGATGATTTGGTGGATAAAGCCGAAGTTTTTGTTTGGAAAAATTAAGGCAAGATTAAAAAGGAGGTGAGGCGATGCGATTTCTTTTAGCTTTTTTATTTTTCTTATTAAATTTGGCAGGATTTGCTCAAACACTTGAGGTAGGAAAACTTTATTCTTTAAAAGAAGGAATGAGTGCAGATGAGATTATGAAAATTGTGTATCATAATAAATATTCATTATTTTGCAAGGATATTACTTTTAAAGGTGAAGTAATTTATGTCGATTCTCCCACATTAATACGTAAAAGAAAATATATAAAACATAGAATAATTTTAGGCAAAGATGATTTCTCTTATAAAGAATTAACTGCAATTACTTATCCTACAGAGGTAAAGGGGCTGGCGATTCTTGTCTGGAGTTATCTTTCACCTCAAAAAGACCAGCAGGTTTGGCTGTGGCTTCCTACTTTAAAAAAGGTGAGGAAGATTTCTGCCTCCCAAGATGATGATGCTTTTATGGGTTCAGATTTTACGGTTGAGGAGGTTTCAACCCGCCGATTTGAAGATGAGACTTATAGATTAATTGGGGAGAAGAAGTTTGCTGGCTACAGATCTAAATATAAAAATGAAATGTTATTTAAAGGAAGAGATTGTTTTGTGATTGAGGCTCATCCTAAAAAGGCACACTGGTATTATGATAAAAGGATAGTTTGGGTAGATAAAAAGACAGGAGGACATATCTATGAGGAGTATTTTGATAAGAGAGGAAGATTATTTAAAAAAATTTTCCGAAAATGGGAACTTGTAAAAGTAGGTGATAAGCTTTATCCTACCCAGACCGCTTTAGAAGTGGAAGACCTGCGTACCCATCATCGCACAGTAATTTTAATGGAGGATATAAAATACGACCAGGGTTTGGGAGAAAGTTTATTTACAGTTAAGACTTTGATGAGGTCAAGATGGTAAAAAAGGAGGGAATATGAAGAAATTATTACTTTTTTCTTTTCTGACTTTAACTTTTCTAACTCAAGCTAAAAATTTTGAATATGCAGGGTATTTAAAAAGTGAAGTCTGGAGTAAAATTAATAATGATAATTCCCATTTATTTTTATCCTCATTTAAAAATACATTTGATTTAGAGACAGAGTTTAAATTATCAGAAAACTTAAGCTTTTTCTTTCATCCTCGTTTCTTTTATGATTTAGCATATGATATAAGAAATCAGGATATTTTTGATGAGAATCAGGAAAAGTTAGGTCATACCCAAAGAGGAGAATGGTTAAGAGATTGTTTCTTGGATTATACTTCTGATACCTTAGATATAAGGATTGGAAAACAGCAAGTAGTCTGGGGACAGGCAGATGGGCTTCCTTTCTTAGACAGAGTAATGCCTTTTGATTTAAGTTATTATTGGCTTCTAGATTTCGCCGATATAAGAATTCCTTTATGGATGATTAAAGTAGAGTATTCTCCTTCCTTAAATTCCACTTTACAATTTCTTTTAATTCCTGATTTTGAAGCTTCCCGTTCTGCGCCCGCAGGTGCTCCTTTCTCTTTTAAAGCAGTAAATATCTTTGATGCATTTGAAAAAGTTAACAAAAAGTATGGAGGTAGTATGAATACAACTATTTATCGGCCTCCTAAAAAATTTAAAAACTCCCGTGTGGGTTTAAGATGGCGTTCTATGATTGGAGATTTTGAGTATACTTTAAACTGGCTTTATGGATATTCTACTTCTGCTTATACTTATACAGATTCATTTACCCCGGTTATTGCAGGAACTTTCTTTGGAAATTATGAGATTTCTCGCCGGCATAAACTGATGCATATAATTGGTTTTTCTTTTAATAAAAGCTTTGTTAATCCTGGGATTTTTCAAGGTTTAACAATAAGGGGAGAATTTGCCTATCTTCATAATGAACCTACTTACTATGGAATGGAAGGAAAAAGAAGACTTACTGAGAAAACAGATAAATACACTTATGTTTTGGGATTTGATAAATATCTTTTCACCAATTGGTTTTTTTCTTTACAATTCGCTCAATATATACATGATAAAAAAACTTTTTCTGGATACCATGTATTGAATACCTATACTTATGGATTAATGGATAAGGTAGAGAATTATTTAACTTTAAAAATTGCCACTGACTTTATGCATGAGAGATTAAAACCAGAGGTTTTAGTTGTCTGGAATGATGATAATGATGGAAGAATATCTTTTAAGGCAAAGTATGAATTAAGAGAAAATGTGTGGCTTACTTTAGGATTTCATCATTTCTGGGGACCTCCTTATGGCTCTAATGGACAGTTCAGAAACAATGATCACGTAGTTTTTGAAGTAAAATATACTTTCTAATATTGTTTAAAGTCAAATTATCTATATTTTTCTGAAGATGGGGGATTTGTCTTTTGCCAAATCAGGAATCAAAACGAAACTTTTGTTGCCTCTTTTGTTAAATTTAGTTTTGGGTTAAATTGAAATTTTGTTATTTACAACAGATAGCGTAGACTTTTATACAGCTTGACGGAAAAACAGGCCCAGAATATGCTTCTCCATAAAGATGCCACGTTCCGCCTTTACCAGGAATTTTTGGGTATGACTCATACGTGTCGTCGCAATGTCCACCACCACCTACTAACCATTTGTCTGAAGGGCAGGAAACATCACACGACAATTTTAAAGTGGCATAGCTTACACAACATTCTTTCTCAACAACCTCACAATCACTAAATCCTCCCCCGCCAATCTCACTCCCATCCACATAAATCTTTTCAGCATTAATAGTTCCTGGCCCCATATTTCTTACATCACCAACAGCCACTCCTCCATCTACTTTTAAATCACCTTTCACAGTTGTCTTATCAGAGCTTGCATTACCAAGTTGTGTATCTCCATCTACATTTA
>CAZBLX010000151.1:0-2928 GCA_964492865.1 uncultured Planctomycetia bacterium
AATACTTTCCTTTTTTATAAAAAGAAGATGAAGCACAATCTAAAGCTAAAGCAATTTCTTCACCTTCTTTATATCCAGCATCTTTTATCGCTTTAAGAATAAGTTTTATCGCCTCCTCATTATTTTTCAAATTAGGGGCAAAGCCTCCTTCATCCCCAACAGCCGTAGATAATTTTTTCTTTTTAAGAATGGACTTTAATGTATGAAAGACTTCGGCTGCTGCCTGTAAAGCTCTCCTGAAACTGGAAAATCCCAAAGGAACAATCATAAATTCCTGGATATCTAAATTATTATCCGCATGCACCCCTCCATTTAATATATTCATAAAAGGAACAGGAAGGAGCCTACTTCTTCGGTTAAGATAGCGATAAAAAGATAGCCTTCTTTCTTCTGCTTCTGCTTTTGCTACCGCTAAAGATACCCCTAAAATCGCATTTGCTCCTAAATTAGATTTATTCTTTGTCCCATCCATCTCAATTAAAATCTTATCAATCTTCCAAAAATCAGCCTCTTCTCCTTTTATTTTAGGATATATTTTTTTATTTACATTCTCAACTGCCTTTAAAACTCCTTTTCCTAAAAATCTTTTTTCATCACCATCACGTAATTCCAACGCTTCAAACTCTCCTTTTGAAGCACCGGAAGGAACTGAAGCTTTGGCTTTCACTCCACTTTCTAAAATCACTTCCACCTCAACCGTGGGATTTCCTCGTGAATCTAAAATCTCTCTTGCTTTAACTTTTTTTATCTTGCCCATTTCTCCTCCTTTCAAATTGTAAAACCTTCTCCTTTAAAAATTTTTTCTTCTTTCTTTATCTTTTCTCCATAAACTTCTATCTCTACTTCTTTTGACTTAATTGTGCGATTTTTCCCTTTCACAACTATATTTTTTATTACATATTTACCAGGGGAGAATGCTACTAATTTAAAAACCATCTTTATCTTTACTATAATTTTGTCTTTTTTTATATTATAACTGCTTCTTTGGGACTGAGAGATTACTTTTAATCCTTCAAATTTGGGAAGTTTAATTTCTTGAGGATTGAAAGGAAGTTCCATCTCTACTTTATAAGTGAATACCTCTCCTGTGCGCACTCTTCTTTTATCTACACTTACTTTAATCTGAGAAGAATCAGCCTGATTAAGAAAAAAATTAAACAAAAAAATTAAACTAAATAATCTCCACATGTCTTTCCTTTATTCTTAATCTATTCTCAACAAATAATCTTATCACATAAGGATAAAGTTTATGCTCTAAGCGATGAATTCTTTCTTCTAACTCCTCTAAACTTTCTCCTTTTTTTATCTCCAAAGCCTTCTGAATAATTATTGGTCCATGATCTACTTTCTCATCTACAAAGTGAATCGTGACTCCTGTAACTTTCACTCCATATTCATATGCTCTTTTAATCGCATCTTTTCCTTTAAATGCGGGAAGAAGGGCAGGATGAATATTTAATATTTTATTTTTAAACTGGTTAACAAAATATTTTGATAATATCCTCATAAACCCTGCCAAAACCACTAACTCAATTTTTTCCTTTTTTAATATCTTAACCACAAACCGGTCAAAATCCTCTCTACTTTTAAATTTTTTGGGATCAACAAAAACATCTTTTATTTTAAATCTTTTTGCCCGCCTTCTTACAAATGCATCCTCTTTATCCGTAATAAGTAACTTTATTTCAGCTTTAGGAATCTTTCCTTTCTTTACTGCTTTCACAATTGCCTCAAAATTGGTTCCTCGCCCAGAAGCTAAAATCGCAATATTCATATCTTCTTTATCCTCACATTTAGCTTATTCCTTAATAATTTAGACAAAATTTTTAAAATAAAAAAATATACTCCTACCCCTGAAAAAGAAATAAAAAATGACTTTATCTGTCCCAATTCTTTTAAACTTATCAATAAAAAAATAAAAAGAAAAGAAGGAACAAAAAACAAAATCAATGCCGAAAAAACTGATTTTTTCTCCTCAATCTCCACCATTACCTTATCTCCACAATTTAAGTCTTCCTCAGTATCAAAAGTTACCAGATTCTTTTTAAAATTACATAAAAAATTTAAATGACACACTTTACACCTTTGAATATCCTTATCAAACTCCACAACAACCTTTCCATCTTTTTTCTCCACAACCTTTCCAATCTCTTTAATCATCCCTTACAATACAACCTGCCGGACACTTATTTTTTGCCTCAAAAAGTATCTCTCTCTTATCTACTCTCTCATAATCAATAAAAGAAAGATTATCTTTTATAAAAAATGGGCTTTCTTTTAATCTTGCACAAATCCCACAACCAATACAGCCACTTCTGCATACCTTTTTTGTTTCTACTCCTTTATCCTTATTATTACAGGCCACAAACCAAACTTCTTCTTTATAAGGAACTAAACTTATAAGATTGCGAGGACAAACATCCACACATTTACCACATCCAATACATTTTTTTATATCAATTTTAATTTTACCTTCATCAAAATAAATAGCTTTTTGAGGACAAACCTCTATGCAATCTCCAAATCCCAAACATCCATATAAACAGTCAATATTTCCTCCTAAAATATTGGCTGCACGACAAGTTAAGGGACCTCTATAATAAAAAGATACCTTTTTCTCTTCCTTTTTTGCTCCACATCTTATCACTGCTTTTTTTGCCTCTATTTTTTCTGTCTTTAAACCCAGTATTTGCGCAATTTTTTTATTAACCTCCTCACCCCCAGGGATACATGTATAAAGTTTTTTCTCTTCAATAACCCTGCGAGCAAATTCCTCACAACCAGAAAATCCACAAGCTCCACAGTTAATTTGTGGCAAAATTTTTAAGATTTTCTCCACCAAGGGGTTCTCTTCTGTTTTAAATTTCTCACTTAAAAAAGACAAAACTACAGAAAAAATAAATCCTATACTTCCCAAAACAATTAATC
>CAZBLX010000152.1:0-2926 GCA_964492865.1 uncultured Planctomycetia bacterium
AGAGTAGAGATTAAGATTAATAGAGATTTTGTTTTTATCATGTTGCCTCCTTTTTCTTTATAATATAACACTATTTTTTATTTTTTTAAAGTTTTGGGGCAAGAGACGAAATTATAAAATTGTGAATTTTTGCAGTAATTTTTAGAAATCAAGATACATTCTTTAAAAGCTGGAGTGAAACAAATTAATTTTAGGGATCACTTTTTCCATTAAAAAACTTGCATATATTTATTTTTTGTAATAAACTTAATTTTCTATGAAATATGTAGTTGTAGTTCCTGATGGAGCCAGTGACTATCCTTTAGAAATTTTGGGAGGAAGAACTCCATTGGAAGTAGCCTCTACCCCTAATTTGGATTATTTAGCTAAAAAAGGAATTTTGGGAAGAGTAAGGACAATTCCTTCTGGGTTTTCTCCCTCAAGTGATGTGGCTAATCTTTCCTTATTAGGTTATGATCCTAAAAAGTACTATACAGGAAGAGGACCGCTTGAGGCAGCTAATTTAGGAATAGAACTTGATGAGGAGGATTTGGCTTTTCGCTGTAATCTTATAACTGAAAGTGATGGAAAGATTTTAGATTATAGTGCCGGACATATCTCTGATAAAGAAGCAAGGATACTTATTGAATATTTAAATAAAAATCTGGCTACCTCAAGTATAAAGTTTTATCCAGGAAAAAGTTATCGTAATTTGATGATTTACAAAAAAGGAAAAAGCTTAGGATTAGATAAATTAAAATATTGGCCTCCTCATGATATTATGGGAGAGAAAATAAAATCTCATCTTCCTCGAGGCAAAAATAGTGATATTATTGTTGAACTTATGAAAAAGTCAAAAGAAATTCTTGCTTTGCATGAGATAAATAAAGTAAGAATTGATTTAGGAGAGAATCCAGCAAATATGATTTGGTTGTGGGGTTGTGGAGATAAACCCAAAATGGAAAGATTTGAAGAAAAGTTTAAAATAAAAGGAGCAGTAATCTCAGCAGTTGACCTTATAAAAGGAATAGGCAAAATCATTGGATTGGAGGTTATAGAAGTTGAGGGGGCAACTGGTTTTTATGATACTAATTATGAAGGTAAAGCAAAAGCTGCGCTATCAGCATTATCTCGAGTTGATTTTGTCTTTATCCATATAGAAGCTACTGATGAGGCTTCTCATAACGCTGATTTAAGAATGAAGATAACCTGCATTGAAAGGATTGATAAATTAGTTATTGGGACAATTCTTGAAGGATTAAAAAATGAAAAATTTAGAATTTTAATCTGCCCTGACCATCCCACACCAATTAGTAAGAGAACGCATACTTCTGAACCAGTTCCTTTTTTAATTTATGGAGAAGGGATTGGGGAAGAAGGATTTAGTCGTTTTTCTGAAGTAGAGGCTCAAAACAGCAAACTCTTTTTTGATGGAGGCTGGTTGCTTTTAAAATATTTTATAGAGAAATGAGCGCTTTATTAGTGGCTTTAATATCTTTTTTATTCTTTTTGGAAGGATACTTTTTTTATGCTAAATTTATAGAAAAAGTAATAGGTGTAAATCCTCATGAAGCTACACCGGCATATAAAAAATATGATGGAGTTGATTTTATTCCTGCAAAAAACTGGTTGATTCTATTTGGTCATCATTTTTCTTCCATTGCTGGTGCTGCTCCTATTGTGGGACCAGTGATTGCAATAAGTATTTGGGGATGGGGACCTACCTTAGCCTGGATTATTTTGGGAAGTATATTTATTGGAGCAGTTCATGATTTCTCCTCGCTTGTAATTTCTATAAAAAATGAAGGAAGATCAATTGCTGATATTACTAAAGATGTTATATCTCTGCGTGCCAAATATATATTTTCCCTTTTTGTCTTTTTTGCTCTTATTTTAGTTGTTGCTGTATTTTCTTATCTCTGTGCAAAAACATTTGTTACTGATGGAAGAATAATTTTTCCTTCCTTAGGATTGATTCCTGTAGCTATGTTTGTAGGATTTCTTATTTATAAAATAAGATTTAATCAGACTCTTTCCACAATCATTGGACTTACTCTTTTAGGAGTTCTGGTTTATTTAAGCACACAGATGAGTATAACTTTTAACAAAGATCTTTTAAATATCTGGATAGCTATTCTTCTTCTCTATGCCTTTTTTGCTTCTATTCTTCCGGTAAACATTCTTCTTCAGCCACGAGATTATTTAAGTGCCTATTTACTTTTTTTTGGAATTATTGTAGGGTTTTTAGGGGTTTTTATATCTTGTCCTTCTGTAAATGCTCCTGTATTTATTAAGTTTAATCCTCAAAAAACCTTTCCTTTATGGCCACTTTTATTTGTTACTGTAGCCTGTGGAGCAGTATCCGGGTTTCACTCTCTTGTTGCCTCAGGCACAACTTCCAAACAAATCTCTAACCAGAAATATGCCAAAAGAATTGGTTATGGAGCAATGATTTTTGAGGCGATTCTTGCTACCTTAGCTTTGCTCTGTGTAAGTGGTGGATTAAATTTTTCTCAGTTTAAAGAGATTATGAAGAGTTCCGGCCCGATAGTTGCTTTCAGTAAAGGTTTTGGAATACTGACTTTTCCTTTATTAAAACAATTTGGAGCAATTGTTGGAGTAATTATTCTGAATGCTTTCATATTAACTACCTTAGATACTGCTACCCGAATCACACGTTATATCTTTCAGGAAATTACAGGAATAAAGAATCGGTGGTTTTCTACATTCGTAGTAATAATTTTGGCAGGATTTTTAGCACAGGGTGAAAGGTGGAAATTAATCTGGCCCACTTTTGGAGCATCCAATCAGTTAGTTGCTGCCTTGGCATTATTTGTGATTACTTTGTGGTTAATTTCAAAAAGTAAACCTTATCTACCTTTTCTTCTTTCCGCTTTATTTATGCTTGCTACAACCTTAGGTGCACTTTTTATTCAACTGATAAAAT
>CAZBLX010000153.1:0-2900 GCA_964492865.1 uncultured Planctomycetia bacterium
TAAGAGTTGATGTATCAACAAAATAATCCGCTTTAGCGTAAAAAGGGGCTCTTCTGGCCAAAAGTTCTTTTATTTTCTTTAAAGGGTCAGATACATTAAGCAAAGGCCTTTCTTTTGTCTTTTTTGTTCTTTCATAAATTACCGAAGGAGTTGCCTTAAGGCAAATAATAATACCGGTTTTTTTTAAAATCTTTAAATTTTCCTCATCCACAATTACTCCTCCTCCACAGCTGACTACAAGATTAAAGCAAGATGCAATCTCTTTTAGAACTTCTTTTTCTACCTTTCTAAAATAAGGCTCACCAAAAAGACGAAAAATATCCACAATCTTTTTACCTTCCCTTTTCTCAATCTCTTCATCCATCTCCACAAATTCTTTTTTTAACTTCTTTGCTAAAATTTTACCCACGGTAGTTTTTCCTGTTCCCATAAATCCTACCAGATAAATATTTTTTTTATTCATAGATAAAAGGAAGGCTATTTCTTTCGGCGGTCAATAATATAGTTGCTTTGGGGAAAATTTTTAGCATAATTCTTCAGTTCCGTAATAATCTGAATAATTTCTCCAAGATGCCTAAACTTGCGAGATTCTGTCGAAGTTACGCCGATAGAAATTGTCATAATAGGAATTGAAGTCACTTTTCCTTCCCGATTTTTTACCAAAATATACTCTCTTTTTAAATCTTCTTCTTTATAAAAAGAAATAATTCCCTCCTCAAACCTTCTTATAATCTCTTTGCAAACCTCTTCTATTTTAGAAGGAGGTAAAATAAAAACAAAATCATCTCCTCCAACATGACCAACAAAACTATTTTCTGGAGCTAATTTAATAACTGTATCTGAAATTATCTGCGCTGTAAACTTAATCACTTTATCTCCCCAACTAAACCCATAGTAATCATTATATTCTTTAAAATTATCTAAATCCGCATAGCCTACTGCAAATTTCTCCTCAGCCTCTAAACGTCGAGAGATTTCTTTCAAAATACTATTGTTACCAGGCAACTTAGTTAAAGAATTGGCATCCAGGCTTCTTTCTGTCCTCCAAATACTTGCTTTTATCCGAGTAAGTAATTCTCCTGAAGAGATAGGTTTTTCCACATAATCATCTGCTCCTGCATATACGCTTTTGATTTTTTCTATTGTACGTTCTTTATTAATCAACACAATTGCAGGTGTTGAATAGAAAGTAAATTTCTTCCTAAACTCTTTACAGATATCAATCACTGGAGTTGTTTCAAAATCCAACAAAATAACATCTATCTTTTCCCCCCTAACTTCATCAAAAAAAGATTTTTCATCAGAAAAAAAGATATTAAACCCTTCTCCTTCTAACAATCCCTCAAGATATTTTTTCAATTCCTCATTTTTACTTAAAAGAAGTATATTTATTTTTCTTTCCTGAATCATTTTTCTAAATTTTCTAAAATTTTCTGGCAAGCATTTTGAATATCTTCCACCGTCTGAGGAGTCAAAGCCAGCCAGAAATTACCTTTAATTCCTTCCTTAGCCTCCTCAAAAATACTTTCTATTAACATTATATATTCCTCCTCATAAGTAGTGGAAATTATCCTTATAATATCTTTTAAAGGAGCGTTAATAAATACAGGCAAGGAAGGAATAATTAATCTTTTCAAAAAATACCCCAAGGCACTTACATAAGCAGAAATAACCACTCCTCCAATCTCTTTTATTAAAGAAATTCCCATCTCCGTAAACACACTCCCTTTTCTAATCTCATCTATCGGTTTGTAGTAAAGATCAACTAATTTATAAACATCTTTTTCTCCTAAAAGAAAAATAATTCTTCCTTCAATACCACTCAATATTTGAGACTGCAAAGAAATCACAATCCCTTCAAAAGCTAATTTTTGTTCTATATTTGAACAAGAGATTATATCAATAGAGGGTGCACTTAAAGTGATTTTCTTCCCCAGTAATTCAGAAAGAGCTATACTTCCATAAGCAGCTGCAGTTGTTCCTACTTCTTTCAAAATATCCAACTTGTCCTGCATACTTTTCTCCTTTCTTCGACTTTCCTATTTTATTTTTAATTTTTCTGCCAACTTTCTTAAAGAATCCCAATAAAGAAAAAAAAGCAACATTCCTTTCAGATTTCTATCCTGAACCTTAAGATGAGTTTTAATTAGAATCACCTCTTCTGATTCTTGAGCCATATGAATGAAGAAAAAATCTAATAAAGCATTAATCATATCTATTCCTAAGGAAGGAACAGAATACATAATTATAAGCCCTGTTAAATCTGATAAAGCATTCATATAACTTCCTGCTAAAATATTCACTATTTCTTTCAAAGAAGATCGAAATAACTCATCACTCAAATCTTCTTCTCTTAATGCTCTCCCTAAAAGTGTCTCTCCTAAAATTTTTGCCTCCTGAGGCAACAGAAGAAAGAAAAGTCTTCCCTCCAGCTCTCCCTCCAGAGCAGTATCTAAAACAAAATAAACCTTTTCCGGATTGTCCAAAGCTTTATCCAAAGATTCCAAAGGCACCAATTTTGCTTCAGGAAGTGATATCTCTACTTTACAATTTAAAATTTCTGATAAGGCAGTGGCAGCACGAGCCGAACCAATTGTGCCTATTTCCCTTAACACATCCAAATGCAATAAAGAAAATTTATCTTTATTATCCATTACTCTTCAAATATTCTTCTAATTTTTTAGGTATCTCTGACAAAGGAAGCACAAAATCAGCAAGATTATTTTCTACAATTGCCTTTGGCATTCCATATACTACAGAAGTGCTTTCATCCTGAACAATAATTTTTCCGTTTTTTCTCTTAATTGCCTTTGCTCCCTCCAAGCCATCTTTGCCCATCCCAGTAAGAATTACTCCTATAATTTCTCCATCAAAAACATCAGCAACTGATTTCATTGTCA
>CAZBLX010000154.1:0-2863 GCA_964492865.1 uncultured Planctomycetia bacterium
ATCCTAAATATGCTCCTGCTTACTATAACCTTTCTATAATTTATGCTATTTTTCATAAAAAAGAAGCAGAAAAATTTTTAAAGAAAGCAGAAGAGCTGGGTTATGAGGTTCCTTTAAGCTTAAAAGAAAGAATTTATGAAGAATAAAGAAAAATTATATTTTTTAATTTTTTTTATTTTTTCTTTTATTCTTTATTTTAATTCTTTCAAAATTCCCTTTTATTTTAATGATTACCATATAATTGTAGCTAACCTATTCATAAAAAAAGCTAATTTTTTGCCTCTTTTTTTTAAAGGTTATATAACCTCTCTCCCTTGGCTTTTTGGAATGTGTCGTCCACTTTTGATGCTCACCTTTTCTTTAAATTATTTTTTAACTCAACTGAATCCTTTCTCTTACCATCTTTTCAATATTTTTATCCATTTTTGTGTAGCCTGTCTTCTTTATTCTTTTTTTAAATACTTAAGGAAAGACGCACCTTCCCAATTATTATTCATAATCACTCTGGTATTTCTCTCGCATCCTTTAAATACTGAAGCAGTAAATTATATATCTGCTCGTTCAGATCTTCTGGTTACTCTATTTTTGATTTTGGGAATACTTAATTATCTTAAAGAAAGATACATTTTTTCCTTTTTATTTTATATTTTAGCTCTTCTTACTAAAGAGACAGGCTTATGTTTTCCTTTTTTCATTTTTGCCTATGATTTCATCTTTAATATAGAAATAAAAAATCTTTTTTCTTTTTTTAAAAAAAGAAAAAGAAATTTTTTTTATTTAGGTATTCTTCTGGCAACTCTTTTTTATTTTCTTTACAAAAACATATTTTTTTCTTCACCTATTAGATACTCTCCTCCCCGTTCTTACTTCTCTAATTTTTTAATGCAATCACTAATTCTTTTTTTATATCTTAGATATTTTTTCTTTCCTTACCCTTTAAGTATTTTGCATTATTTTCCTGAAATTAATTCTTTATCTTTGGTAACTTTTTTATCCATCTTAGGAATATTACTTTTAATTATTTTCATATTTATTCTTAAAAAAAGAAACCCTCATTTATCTTTTGCTATAGCCTGGTATTTGATAGGTCTTATGCCTTTATTTTACGCAAGACTTCTGCAGGTCTTTGCTGAATATAGGTTTTACCTTCCTTCTGTTGGAGTTTATTTAGCTCTACTTGTATTTACCCAAAAAATATACTTAAGATATAGAAAAAAATTTCTTTCTGTAAGTGCAACAGTTATTGTTCTATTTTTTATTTTCGTCTGGATAAGAAACCACACATGGCAGGATAAATTCAGAATGTGGAAAGATGTCTACAGAAAAAATCCTTATTATTGGGAGGTAAATTATGCTTTAGCGGAAGAATACTGGAAAAAAGGCGAAAAAGATAAAGCAGAAGAATTATTAAAAAAAGCTATTTTTGAAGCAGATAAGGTAAAAAGAGGAAGAGTTCGCTCACGCATTTTTTTAGCAACGATTTATTTTGAGGAGAAAAAATTTAAAGAAGCAGAAAGATTGATTAAAGAGGCAAAAACTATCTCTCCCTATTATTACAAAATTTATGAATTATGGGGAAAGATTTTGGCTGAAGAAGGAAAAGATAAAGAGGCTCTTACTCTTTGGAAGAAAGGCTTAAAATTTTTTCCTTATTCTTGGGAGATTTACGATGCTTTAGCTTATTTTTATTATAAAAAAGGAGATTTTAAGAAAGTAAAAAAATTTGCTCAAAAAGCATTATCTTGCTATCCTGAAGATTTTTATGCTTATCTTTTGCTGGGAAAAGTTTTTGAGAAAAAAGATATTTCTTTAGCGATAAAGATGTATAAAAAATCAGCTTTTCTTAATCCTCAATATTTTTATCCTCATTTTTATTTAGCCCATCTTTATATTAAAAAAAGAGATTATATTTCTGCTTTAAAAGAAATAGAAGAAGTGCTTAAACTTAAACCTAATTTTAAAAAAGCAAAGAAGATCAAAAAGGCACTTTTAAAAATTTTAAATGTTCATCATTAAGGAGATTGCGGGTTTCTTTTTTATTATTTTCTTTACTTTCTTTTTAGGAAGACTAATTCTTTCTCCTCCTTTTAAAAAGAAAATCAGTATTTCTGTAGGATTGGGATTTGTAATTATTTCTTATCTTATTTTTCTTTTAGGAATCTTAAGACTGCTTAATACTATTTTTATCTTTACTTTTTCTTTGGTTATATTTATTCTCCTTCTAATTTATAACTTAAAAGATAAAAAAATATTCTTTTTCTCAAAAAACAAACCAGATAAATTAAGCAGGTTTTTAATTTTATTAATCTTTCTTTATTTATCTTTAACTTTTCTTTGCACTCTTACTCCACCAGTATCGGCTGATGCTTTAAATTATCACCTTTATTTACCCAAGTTGTGGCTTAAAGAAGGAAGAATTTTTACAATCCCTTTTAACATTTACTCATTTTTCCCTCAAGGATGGGAGATGCTTTATTTATATGCTTTTATTGTAGGTGGTGAGATCAGCGCAAAACTTCTTCATTTTTCATCTCTTTTTTTAATTCTGTTTTTATTTTACTATTTTTTTAAAGACATATTTTCTTTTAATTCTTTTATTTATCCTTTAATATCTTTTCTCATCTTTATTTCTACTCCTGTTGTTATGCGTGTTGCCAGCTGGGCTTATGTAGATGTAATTCAGACTTTTTATATTCTTCTTTCTTTATATCTTTTACTTTTTTATTTTAAGAAAGAAGAAAAGATAAGTCTTTATCTTTCTGCAATATTTTTGGGTTTTGCAATTTCAATTAAATATCTCACTTTTATCTGGCTTATCTTTTTCTTTTTTCTTTTTTTGGAAGAAAGTATAAAGAAAAGAATT
>CAZBLX010000155.1:0-2858 GCA_964492865.1 uncultured Planctomycetia bacterium
TATAAACTTTCTCTAAAAAATCTACTCCATTGTTTTTATAATACTCCCAGGCATTTTCTCCATCCATAATAATAGTTATAATTTTTTCTTTGAAAGTATCCTTAAGATAGTAATGAATTCTTCTGAAATGTTCTATTAAATCCTGTGCAGCAAATAAAGGTTCCCCCCATGCCTGATATACAAAACTTATTGCGTCAGATAAATTTCTATCTCGAAAAAGAATATTCAATCCTTCATATTCATAAGGTCGGTAAATTAAATGTCTTTGATTTTTAATCAAATCATAACTAACGTAATCCGTCACCAAACTTTTAAATAAAATTCCCTCATCTAACCCAATCCAACTAAACCCTTCTTTTATAAAAAAGGGCACTATATCCTTAGAGATACTTCCTTCAGGTGGCCAGCTTCCACAAGGATTTTTTTCAAAAACTTCCTCAAAAATCTCTTTCGCTTTTTTAAGATGCCAGGATATATCCTGAGGTGATGAAAATCTTAAACGTGGCCTTTTAAGATGAGGAAATTCTTTTAAAATATCTGTGTCATAAATAAGAGGCAAAATAGGATGGTAAAAAGCAGAAACACTTATCTCAATCCTTTCATTTTCAAGTAATCTCTTATAAAGAGGGAAAATTTTTTGCATAATCTCTTTCTGTTTTCGGAGAATATATTTTTTATCTGAAAGAGAATAGTCTTTTTCTTTTTTTGCTATCTCCTGTAGATTTTTATCCTCTTTGAAAGTGTAAGGGTGAAACCAACAGAGATTAAAAAGAACTTGTAAATCTAAAATATCCTGAGGAGAAAATTTTTCTTTTTTTATCTTCTTCTGATAAAGTTGAAAATATCTTTTATGCGGACGAATAAATCTTTCAAAATTTACAGAGAAAAATCTATCTATAATAAATCCTTTCTCTTTTTTTGTTAAAAAACGAGGATTTTTTAAAGTAAGTAGAGCGTATAAATCTGTAACATCATTATAAATATAATCATAAAGTTGCCTAATAAGAACACCACTAAAATTAAAAGTAACTTTTAACTTATCAAATTTCTCCACCATCTTTGCCATTCCATAATAATCTTTTACTGCATGAAGACGTGTCCATCCTAAATAATAATATCTTTGCGAAGGCAATTTATAATAAGGCTGATGCATATGCCAGATAAAAACTATTTTTGTGGGGCTATTCATTCTAAGAGTGGAATAAAGAATAATCTAAGTCAGGAAAGATATTATCCTTATTCTCTATATCTTCTAAAACTTCATAATTTATAAAATCCTTCTCTAAAAATTGCTTTAAAAGATAAAATCTTTCTAAATGAGTAACCACCCTCTTTTTAGCATATTCAGAGAAACTCCCTGTCTTCATCATAAATGCCCAATCACTTGCCTGAGCCAAAAACAATTCTCTCACCATTTGATTAAGAACTCTTCTTTTTTCTCCATTTACATTCTTAAATCTTTTGGCTAAATTAATCATTGTCTCTTGCGCACGATGAAGATGAGGATAAATCCAATCATTAGAACCATTAAGCCAGACCTCATAATACCCTTTCCACCCCCAGCTTGAAGGAGCCGGATTTATCAGTTGATTTTTGGGATAAAGTTTTAAATATAAAGAGGGGGTGGTTAACTTAAATATATTCTGGTCATATTTTATCTTTCGGATTAAAAATTCCAACCAATCAATGCCTTCAAACCACCAATGTCCAAATAATTCTGCATCATAAGGAGCAACAACAATAGGCTTTCTTCCCAATACCGAGTAGAGATACTCTATTTGTTTTTCCCGATTAAACATAAAGTTTCCTGCATGTTCTGCAGCTTTTTCTCTTGCTTTCTCAGGCACATAGGGTTCTTTATAAGGAGTAGGGCCGGTAATTTTATAATATTTTATTCCTGTAAAGATTCGTGCGCCAGAAGGAGATATATAAGGTTTAATATAATCATAATCTAAATCAAATCCTATATCTCTAAAATACTCCCGATAATTATAGTCTCCGGGGTACCCTTCGATTGAAGACCAAACACTTTTTGAAGTCTCAGGATCTCTTCCAAAAACAGCTACTCTATTTTTAGTATAGTAAGAAGAATAAACTCCAAATTTGGGACGAGGACGGGCAAAAAGGACTCCGTGAGTTTCCAAAATAAAATACTTTATTCCACACTCTTTTAAAAACTTATCCAATCCTTCAAAATATCCACATTCAGGAAGCCATAAACCGGAAGGTGAAGTAGAAAAAATTTTAGAATAAAAAGAAACACCTGCCTCAATCTGAGCTTTTATTGCCTCTTTGTGAAGAAGTAAAGGCAGGAATCCATGAGTAGCGGCACAGGTAATTATCTCTAAATATCCCTTATCCTGATATTTTTTGAATTCTTTAATCAAATCTTGATTATATTGATTAAGAAATTTATCTTTTGTTTTAGAAAAACGATAATAATACATTAAAGCTAATTTATGAAAAGAAGGGGAGAAACGTGTTCTTTCAATCTCCTTTTCACATAACTCAATCATCTTATTAAGATAATTTATATATCTTTCTTTAAGAAGAGTATCATTAAGCATAGAAAGTAAAGTGGGAGATAAACTTAAGGTAAGATAAAACTCTATCTTATCATTGACCAATCTCTCAAAAAGAGAAAGCAAAGGAATATAAGTTTCTGTAAGAGCTTCAAAAAACCATCTTTCTTCTAAAAATTCTTTGTATTCAGGATGACGAACAAAAGGAAGATGGGCATGTAAAATTAAAGCTAAATAACCTTTCTCCATAAAATAACTATTTCGTTGAACGAGAGACTACCGGAGTTATCTTTATCCTATCCTTTTTATCTTGAGAAACTGCCTCCACAGGAAATT
>CAZBLX010000156.1:0-2846 GCA_964492865.1 uncultured Planctomycetia bacterium
CAATAATATCAGCGATCAACTCACGAGAAGGCAGGGAATACTTCATTCCTGAATGCCCCATAGCAATACCATCACAAATTCCAGGAACTCCAAAAATAAAAGGTGTACCTCCGGCTGCCTCAATCCCTCGTTCAATAAATCTTTCAAGTTCCCGCATATTGATATGTCCTGGAATTAAATCTGTAAATGAAGAAGCAATTCCGATAAAGGGATGCTTCAGGTGAGAAGTAGAGATTCCTGTTCCATAAAGCAAAGCCCGATTAGGCATTCGTTCCAAACCTTTTTTCACTTTATCTGAACGCATTTTCCTCCTTCTTTAAAAAGTTTTGTTTTGCAGGAGATAATTAATCGGCTCCTTCTAAATCCTTTACCTCTTCTTTTTCTTTTAAGAAATCTTCTTTTGTCTTCTCTAAAACCGGTGGCTGGATATATTTTTCCACAATACTTTTTGTATTTTGAATTTTAAGTTGTTCAAAAAGAAAAAGAAATTCCTCTTCCAATACAGAAGAAACTTTGTCTTTTAGTTCCTTAGGCAGGTTATAAATATCCTTTTTGAAAGGTCCTAAAGCTTTTTTTCTTGTTTTATAAATAAATTGATCCTCACTCCAATCTGGTTTTCGCTCTTGAGCACAATTTTCTCTTAACCAATTATAAATCTCTTCCTTTAAAGATAAAGGCATATACTCATAAACAATATTTTGAAATTGAGTAGCTAAATGAATCTCACAACAACCAACTTCAGGAAAATGATGAAACGCTTCTCGTGGTAAAGTTGAAGCACCATGTTGAACACAGCCAGCTAATTTATAATCTTGGCGAGCAATCTTTGAAAGTTCCCTTAAAGTATCAAAATCAAGTTTGACCCGAGCTATAGAACCATCAGGCAAAACCACTCCACCATGTGTTGTTCCTGTCTGAATAGCTATTTTTGAAATCCCTTTAAGAGATCCAATCTCTTTAAAATACCCTTTCATAAAAGCATGTAGCTCTTGAGGAGTTGAATTTTTTCCTCCAATTTCCCCGATCTCTCCTCCAATTGTAACTTCTATTCCTTGAGGCTGAATCTCTCTTATAAATTTTGTAAAATAGGCACAAACTTTAAAATTTTCTTCTTGTTGCTCCTCCACATTTTCTTTGGATAAATCTACCAAGGTTGAGGTATCCACATCAATATTGTAAAAATGAGCCTCTATTGCCTCTTTAATTAAATTTTTAAGTTGAGAAAGTTCTTTTTCTTTATCCTGATAATAATTTTTTGCTTTAACCTGGAAGTGATCCCCCTGGATAAATACCGGACCCTCGTAATTCTCTTTTATCGCTGCAAGAAGAACTAAACTTGCATATTCAAGGGGTCTCTGGTGAGTATAGCCAATTTCGCTTTTTGCAATTTCAAATATAAAAGCACCTGCATTTATTCTTTTTGCCGCTCTAAATACTGCTTTTGCTAAATCATAAGTTAAAGTTCTTAAATTGATTGCAGGAACAGTAAAAGGAGGAAGGTTATTTTCTGCTTTTGCTTTATATAAAGGATAGATTGAGGAAGGAAAAATATCATTTTTTAAAGCTGCCTGATACGTTATCCAGTAACATAATCTTTTAATTTTTTCATCATCTCCCAAAACAATTGTATCTACTAAATTATCAACTATCTTATCTTTAAAAAGTCCAAAATCTAAAAATTCTATTTTTCCTTCTTTCTCTTTAAGTATTCCCTCATTAAAAATTTCTCTTTCTTCCTTATAGATCATTTCTTTTCTTTATAAAAAGCTTTAAGTAAGAATTTTAATCAATTTCAAATAATTGTCAACCTTTATTTTCTTCGATTTGGTTATTTTTTCAAGAGGTAAAGTTATAATTTTATTATTTTTTACTCCTACATAAACACCAACCTCACCTTTTCTTAAACACTCAACCGCTTTGTTACCTAAGTAAGCAGCCAAAATCCTATCTAAACGCGTGGGACGTCCACCTCTTTGAATGTGACCCAAAACTACTGTGCGTGTCTCAAGCCCTGTAATCTCTGTGATTTTTTTTGCAATATCTGAAGCTCTTGCGCAGCCTTCAGCAACAATAACAATCCAGCTTACTTTTCCCCGAATATTGCCTTCGGTAATCTCTTCACAAATACTTTCAATATCAAAATTTTCCTCAGGAATCAAAACATTCTCACACCCTCCTGCCAAAGCCACCTCCAATGCTATCCAACCACAATCTCTTCCCATAACCTCAACGACAAATATTCTCTCCAAAGATGTAGCAGTATCTCTTATTTTATCTAAAGCATCCAAAGCAACATTTACAGCAGTGTCAGCTCCAATAGTTAAATCCACACCATTTACATCATTATCAATTGTTGCCGGAATTCCTACAACCGGAATACCAAATTTACTGTAAAGTATATATGCTCCCATCAAAGAACCATTTCCGCCAATAACAATTAAACCATCCAATTTATTTTTCTTAATCGTTTTTACTGCCTTTTTTTGTCCCTCTTGAGTTAAAAAAGCTTTAGAACGTGCGGTTTTTAAAATTGAACCTCCTAAATTTATAATTCCGGAAACAGAACGTCTTGTCAAAATTTTAGTTTCTCCTCTTATTAATCCTTCATAACCTCGAAATATTCCTACTACTTCAATACCATAAAAAGAAGCAGTCCTTACAATCGCCCGGATACAGGCATTAATCCCTGCACAATCGCGAGTAAGAACGCCTATGCGTTTTAAATTCCCCATAAGGTTACATCCTTAGGATAATTTATCTTAAACTCTATCTTTATCTCTTTTTTCTCTTCAGGTTTTAAATTTAGTTCCCAAAGCATAACACCTTTTTTATCTTGATAATTTTCT
>CAZBLX010000157.1:0-2835 GCA_964492865.1 uncultured Planctomycetia bacterium
AAAATAGAAGGTCCTGCTGGTTTCATTCAAATAAAAGGCTCAGATACCTTAGTCAATGTTGTTCAGTATTTAGCTGAAGAATTTATGAAAAAAAATCCTTATATTTTTGTTGCTGTAACTGGAGGAGGCTCAGGAGTAGGTATTGCTTCTTTGATTAACAAAACTACCGATATTGCCACAGCATCAAGAAGAATGAAGAAAAAAGAGATAGAGATGGCTAAAAAAAGAGGAGTGAATCCTTATGAAATTATTGTAGGATATGATGGTATCGCTGTTATTGTGAATAAAAATAATCCTGTTGACAAACTCACCATAAAACAACTTCATGATATTTATACAGGAAAAATTACCAACTGGAAGGAACTGGGCGGAGAAGATTTAAAAATTGTAGCTTTATCAAGAGAAGTCAGTTCAGGGACTCATCTTTATTTTAAAGAACATGTAGTAGAGTTAGGTAAAAAAACTAAGGATGAGTTTGCTTCCTCAGTTTTAATGTTTTCCTCAAATCAGGCAATTGTAGAGGAAGTAGCACAAAATATACAGGCAATAGGTTATATTGGTATGGGTTATTTAAATGAAAGAGTGAAAGCAGTAGCTATTGCTCAAGAGAAGGAATCTTACTCTTATCCTACAATTAAAGAAGTAATCAAGAAAAGATATCCTTTATCCCGACCTCTTTTTATGTATACTAATGGAGCTCCAGAGGGAATTGTAAAAAAATTTATTGATTTTGTTTTAAGCAAAGAAGGGCAGGCTATATTTAAAAAAATAGGATTTGTTCCTTTAGGAAATGAATTTAAAAACAATTAAAGAAAAAACTATTGAGTTTTTTATCCGTATAAGTGGTTTTTTAATTATTCTTTTTGTCATTTTGATATTTTTATTTCTTCTTAAAGACTCCCTTTCTTTTTTTAAAAAATACTCTTTTTTCAAATTCTTAACAGGAAAAATGTGGCTTCCTATTTCGGATAATCCTCAATTTGGACTTCTTCCTCTTCTTTTAGGTTCTTTATATGTAACTTTTTTTGCCTTAATCATCTGTGTTCCCTTAGGAGTAGCCAGTGCCATGTTTATTGCAGAAGTTGCCCCTTCTCCTCTTAGAGGAATACTTAAATCCTTAGTAGAAATTCTTGCCTCTATTCCTTCAGTAGTTTTAGGATTTATTGGGATTGTAGCTTTAGGACCATGGATAAAAAAATTCTTTCATCTCTCAACTGGATTATGTGGTTTTACAGGAAGTCTTCTTTTAGCCTTTATGGCTCTTCCTACAATAATCAGTATATCTGAGGATGCAATAAATAGTGTTCCTAAATCAGTTAAAGAGGCAGCCTTTGGGTTAGGAGCAACAAGATGGCAGACTCTCTGGAGAATAATTCTACCTCATGCCTCAAGTGGAATTATCGCTGCAATAATGTTAGGTATTGGAAGAGTAATTGGAGAAACAATGGTAGTAATGATGGTCACAGGAAACTCTCCTGTTTTAGTTCACTCTATATTTGAACCTTTAAGGACAATGACGGCAACAATCGCTTCAGAGATGGGAGAGACAGTAAGAGGAAGCCTTCATTATTTTGCTCTTTTCAGTGTAGGTCTTATTCTTTTTATCATTACCTTCATTATTAATTTTTTAGCCGATTTATTCTTGCATAAAAAATGAATGCCCATTTAAGAGAAAAGATTGCCTTCTTTATTTTAGGAATAGTAACTCTAATTGTTATCCTTCCAATTTTAGGAACACTTTTTTATATTTTAAAAAATGGAATAAGTGCAATAAACTGGGAATTCTTAACTCAACCTCCACGCAATGGGATGAAAGAAGGAGGAATATTTCCTGCAATTGTGGGAACAATTTATCTTATTATAGGAACAATGGTTTTTTCTCTGCCTTTAGGGGTACTTTCAGCAATTTATCTTACTGAATATGCAAAAGATAATTTTTTTACTCGCTTAATAAAACTGGCTATTGTTAATCTATCAGGGGTCCCCTCAATTGTTTATGGTCTTTTTGGTTTTGCTTTATTTGTAATCTTTTTAAAATTTGGAACATCAATCCTGGCAGGTTCTCTAACTTTAGCAATAATGAGTCTTCCTGTAATTATTACTGCAACCAAAGAAGCACTGGAGGCAGTCCCTCAATCGTTTCGGGAAATTAGCCTTTCTCTGGGAGCAACAAAGTGGCAAACAATAAGATATTGTGTTTTACCTTATGCTTGGGGAGGAATTTTAACAGGAACAATTCTCAGTTTATCCCGTGCTGCCGGAGAAACTGCTCCTATCCTTTTTACCGTAGCTGCCTTTTACCTTCCGTATCTGCCCCGCTCTATATTTGACCAGGTGATGGCTTTACCTTATCATCTTTATGCCATCTCTACTCAAGTTCCCAACATTCCAAAAAGTATAAGTTTTGGCACTGCTTTAGTCTTAATTGGACTTGTATTTATTATGAACTTGATAAGCAGTATTTTGCGTGCTTATTTTAGAAGAAAAAAATTATGGTAGAGATAATAAAGACAAAAAATTTGAGTGCTTATTTTGGAGAAAAATGTGTATTAAAAAATATAAATATTGAAGTATATAAAAATGAAATCTTAGGAATTATCGGACCAGCAAATAGTGGAAAAACAACTTTTTTAAAAGCTTTAAATAGACTGAATTATCTTAATCCTTCGTATCGTGAGGAAGGAGAAATTCTTCTGGAGGGAGAAAATATAAAAAAAATTAAAGATAATGTTTTAAGAAAAAAAATAGGAATAATTTTTTCCTTACCCCAAGTTCTTCCCATAAGTATTTATGATAACGTTGCTTATGGACCAAAAATTCATGGGATACGAAAAA
>CAZBLX010000158.1:0-2828 GCA_964492865.1 uncultured Planctomycetia bacterium
AAATGGCATGGATTAAAAGATATAGAAGTGAAGTATCGCCAAAGGTATTTAGATTTAATTGCTTCCTCACCCACCCGTCAGGTTTTTTTAAAAAGAATTGAGATTATAGAGTTTATTCGTAATTTTTTTAATAAATTAGGTTATAAAGAAGTAGAAACACCCCTTTTGCATCTTATTCCTGGAGGAGCCAGAGGCACTCCTTTTTCTACATATTATAATGCTATTGATAGAGAGGTTTATTTAAGAATCGCCCCCGAGCTTTATTTAAAAAGACTTCTTGTTGCTGGTTTTGATAAGATTTTTGAGATAAATAAAAGTTTTCGTAATGAAGGTCTTTCCTCAAAACACTCTCCAGAATTTACTATGCTTGAGGCATATTGCAGTTATGAAGATTATGAGTATATGATGGGGATTTGTCAGGATTTAATTTCAAGTCTGGTTAATCATTTATATGGAAAATTAGAGATAGAATATCAAGGGAGTGTAATAGATTTTACTCCTCCCTGGCCAAAAATTTCTTTTGCAGAAATTTTTAAGGAAGAATTTGGAATTTTTCCTCAAGATAACGAGGAGATTATCTGCAAAAAGTTAGAAGAAAAACTGAACATATCTATTTCATATTTATCTCGTTCTCAGATTTTAAATATTACGGAAGAGTTAGTGGAGAAAAAAATATCTCAAAAAAAACCTGTTTTTGTTATTGATTTCTTCAGCTGGATGTCTCCCTTAGCAAAGACAAAAAAGGATAATCCTTATATCGCAGAAAGATTTGAACTTTTTATTGCTGGTTTGGAGATTGCCAACAGTTATACTGAGCTTAATGACCCTTTAGAGCAGAGAAAAAATTTTGAAGAACAGATTAAAGAGAAAGAGATTAAGAAAATTGATGAGGATTTTCTTTTAAGTTTAGAATATGGTATGCCTCCTGCTGCAGGATTAGGAATTGGTGTTGATCGGTTAGTTATGATTCTTTTAAATCAAGCCTCAATAAGAGATGTGATTTTGTTTCCTCTTTTACGCCCCCTTTCTAAATGAAAGAGATTTTTTTTCTTTCTTTGCGGTATCTTTTCCGTGGAAAAAGAAGGCATTTCTCTTTTCTCAGTATATTAAGTGGAGTGGGAATAAGTATTGGGGTTGCTACATTGGTAGTTGTAATTTCGGTAATGAATGGCTTCGATAAGGAGCTTATGGATAAACTTTTAGAATTTAATTATCATTTAATTGTGGAAAGTTGGGATAGAAAGAGTCTAAATTTGATTAAGAGTAAAATAGAAAATATAAAAGATATAGAAAATGTAACTCTTTTTTACCAGACACAGGTTTTTTTGAAGATAAATGATTATATATTTCCGGTCATGGTGAGAGGTTTAGATTTTAATGATGAGAGAGAGAAGAAATTATTTTTAAAATTTGTTAAAAAGAAAATTGCTTCTTCCGGTTTTTTTGTAGGAAAAAATTTATATGAGAAACTGTTATCTAATAAAGAATTATCATTTTATCCTTTAAAAAAAAGGCCTCATCTTAAGAAAGCAAAAATAAGAGGGGTATTTAGGATAGGGTTATATGATTTGGATAATTATTTAGTAGGAAGCCTTAAGGATGTTGAAAATTTAGGAGAGAATTTTCTTTCCTTTTTGGGAGTAAGAGTTAAAAGACCGATGGAGGCAGAAAAATTTAAAAAAAGGATAAAAAATATAGATTCTACAATTTCTGTTTATAGCTGGATAGATACAAATCGTGCTTTATTTACTGCTTTAAAATTAGAGAAAATAACTATGTTTGTTATTTTAAGCTTAATCATTGTTGTTGCTGCTTTCAGTATTTTTTCTCTTTTGTGGATAAAAGTGATAGAGAAGACAAAAGAGATCGGAATTTTAAAAGCAGTTGGTTTTAGTTCCTCAAAAATTTTGAATATTTTTACTTTGCAAGGAATGATTTTGGGGATTTTGGGAGTAAGTGGAGGAATTAGTTTGGGACTTTTTTTGTGTTTTTTAATTAAAAAGTATAAAATTATCCATCTTCCTCAGGACGTTTATTATATAAATTATCTTCCTGTTTATATTAATTACCATGACTTGCTCTTAATTTCTGCATTTACATTATTACTTTCTTTTATCTCAAGTATTTTTCCAGCAAAAAAAGCAGCTAAATTAGAACCAAGCGAAGCTTTAAGATATGAATAATAATCTAATCACTCTTTTTGATGTGTCTAAAGTGTATAAGATAGGGAGGGCAGAGGTTGTTGCATTAAAAGGAGTAAATTTGACTATTAAAAAGGAAGAATTTTTAGCAATTGTTGGTCCTTCAGGAGCAGGAAAAACTACACTTCTTCATATTATTGGAGGTTTACTTTCACCAACAGAGGGAAAGGTTTTATTTAAAGGAGAAGATATATATAGAAAAAGTGACAGATGGAGATGCAGATGGAGGATAAATTCAGTGGGATTTATTTTTCAGTTTTATCATTTGATAGAAGAATTAACTGTTTTAGAAAACGTAGCTTTACCTTCTTTTCTTATTTCTTCCTCAAAAACTGCTTTCAAGAAGGCAGAAAACTTGCTAAAATATTTAAAGATAGAAGAAAAAGTAAAGAGTTTTCCTTCAGAATTAAGTGGAGGAGAAAAGCAAAAAGTAGCGATCGCCAGAGCTTTAATTAATGAACCAGAACTTCTTTTGTGTGATGAGCCTACAGGAAATTTAGATAAGGAGGCGAAAGAAGTAGTTTTTAAGTTGCTTGAATTTTTCAATAAAGAGAAGAAAAAGACAATTCTGCTTGTAACTCATAATGTAGAATTGGCTAAGAAAGCAGAAAGGGTTGTTTATATAAA
>CAZBLX010000159.1:0-2826 GCA_964492865.1 uncultured Planctomycetia bacterium
AGGCCGGGCAGCCAACCTGGATAGAGATACGAAAGAAGGTGCTACAGAAGTCCGATTTATTTTTTTGAAAGTTAATCAGCCTTACAAATCTACAACATCCCTAAAACAAATCGCCAAAGAACTCAATTTAAGTTATGAAGATGTGAGGCAGAAGAAGAGTAGGGGATTAAGAAGAATGAGAAGATGAGTATAACGTTTCCAACATAAAAGAAGCCCAGCGTTTTCACTTATACAAAGGCAACCTTTAAATGAATCTTTGCATTATTCCTTCAAGCTTCCTCATTGCCAATTTTCCAAAATTGCTGGGTTTGAGTAAGCCCAAAGGGTGAATTTTTTATGCTGTGTTATTTGTCGCTTTTACCTTTCAACAATTGTCCGCAAGTTGAACAGAATTTGTCCGTCAATTTTGTAAAGGAATTGCATTTTGGGCATTTTCTACCAACTTCTACGCCGCAAGTTGGGCAATAAAAAGAATTAGGAGGTAGAATAGTTCCACAAGAAAAACACTTTCCTTTTTCGAGCCGATTTTTAATAATTCGTTCTTTAGTAAAATATTTCTTCTGAAGAATATATATAGCAAACACAAAAACCCCTGCGCCGATAAAACCAGCCAAAACCTCAGGCATACAATCAAAAACAAATATTGCTATAGTACTAATCAATAGTAAGGTCCCATACCATAAAAAGGCTCTGTTAACTGTTTGGCCAAATCTGCCGAATTTAAAAGCAAATTTTGTGGTAATCAAAACAGAGCTGATAGACATGAGAAACGCAATTCCATACAAAATAATTCTGCGGTTAACAAATTCATTTTGTGCAACCCAAGATCGAAACCAAACATCAGCCATCATATGTCCAAGTTCCCAGGTGGCAAAAAGCATACATCCTATAATGCCAACAATAAAAATTGATTCAAGTTTAGTCAATTGAATTTCTGCGTTTTCTTCTGACATTTTAACCTCCTTTCTTCATTCAATATTCCATGAACCACTAGAAACTTCTTGATCTCTTTTTAGGGTAATTCCTTTAGTACCACCAGCCACCAAAATAGTTTCGCTAGGATATTTTGATTTAAACTCCTTTACTTTACGACTAGTAGAATATCCTAAATCAACTAATATTCTCAAAAAATTTGTTAGCATCCCATTTCTCCTTCTATGGTGTCAGCTTTCGTATAACGTTCTGCGAGTATGCGAAGCCCATAAGGGTTTGGGTGAGTGTAAGCGAACTTGCATATCCGCTGTTGTCCGAAGTTGATTTTTTCATTTTCTTTTAAAGAATTCATCCAAAAGTGGCTTAAACACATCATAAAATTTTACCATTCTCTCTTTGCTCCGCTTCAAATTTTCCTCATCAAAATTACCACTATTCTTTTTACATAAATTTGTGTCCATTTGTTATCTCATTTTTTCTCAAATATTAATTCATCTTGACGTTTAGTAAGTTCAGAAGTTGTTTTCTTCTTCTGTTCTACCTGAACTATGTAGTCTTTTGCCTCTGGTAAAGGAACTATTATCTCAGGTTTAACAACAATATTCTCACCAATCTTGTATGGCTCTAACTTTATGCAGGTGATATCTATACCATTATCTCTTAGCCATAAAACCGCTGATAAAGTTTCTTCTCTAAAATCATTCGCTACCAGTATTATCCTGGGCTTATTATCAAATTCAGAAAAATCAGGATTGGCGATAAATTCAATTATGTCGTTTTGAATTTCTTCTTTTGAAACATCCTTTTCGTATTTTTTCCTTTTATAATCAGCCATCATATCTATTATTTGCTCCAGATTTATATTAGAACAATAAGCTGCATAATGAATTGCTTGTAGATCGGCAAATCTATCTGCTACGTCTCTTTTTAACTCAATAGCCACAAGTTTCCCATTTTTATCTATTGCTAAGATGTCCAATCTACCCTTGGTTTTATCAAACCTGTCGTATTCTGTTGTAACAATTAGTAAACTTCTCCCAAAATTTCAGGATATTCCAAAATCCACTCTTCTATATGTTTTCTTTCCCATATTCCAATTCAGAAAATTTTGATTCTTCTATAACATCTTTAATTTTATTATCCTTTCCTACTATCAAGTTCATTTCATTATCTCCTTCTTAAGGCAAATTTCGAACAACTTATGTATATACGAACTTTTTAATTCTTTTTGTATTATATTATAGCTTTCCTTTTCCCTCAATTTATATTTTTTCAAATTTTTTGTCACATTCCTCTCAATTCCTGACATACCCCTATAAAGGAGGAAAATAAAAATGAGGAAAAAAGAAATAATCCAAATCTATCAAATACTCAACAAAACTTTTAGAGATATAGTTTTAACATTTGCTAGATTAGCCTTGGAGAATAACTTTAAGATAAGATAATCACAGATTTTTTAACTGTTTTGAGAATATTATTAAAAAACTTAAAGCAAATGAAGGGGTAATCATGATTTATCTTTCAATGGATTAGAAAACAGCAAA
Organism: uncultured Planctomycetia bacterium; assembly: GCA_964492865.1. Lineage (GTDB taxonomy): Bacteria > Omnitrophota > Gorgyraeia > Duberdicusellales > 4484-171 > CAZBLX01. The sequence goes on from CAZBLX010000159.1 coordinate 2,478, forward strand.
GAGATAATGGTGGAGATAAAGGATAAAAAAGCAATCAACACTCTCTTAAATATCATTAATGAGGATTTTTATTAAAATTCTTGCAATCAGTTTTAAAAAATGTTTTAATATAAATGCTCTATCTAAATCTTAAGGAGGTGGATTTTTGTGAAGAGAAATGATAATTTCAATAGAGTGTTAGCTAAATACAGAGGAAAATGGGTTGCTCTTTCTTCTGATAATAGAGTAATCTCCAGCGGTTACAACGCCAAGGCAGTTTACAGAAAAGCAAAAGAGAAAGGAGTAGGGATACCTACTCTTTTTAAAGTTCCAAAGGCACCCATAGCCTTTGTAGGCTAATGAAATTTTC
>CAZBLX010000160.1:0-2799 GCA_964492865.1 uncultured Planctomycetia bacterium
AAATGAAACCTTCCTCAATGTATATTTTCGTTAAATCCGCAACAACAGGATATTTTCTCCCATTAATGAGCGTATCATCACAAACAATACATACTATCCTGCCTTCTGCAACCACTCTCCGCAATTCCTTCGCAATCTTCCTCATTTTGTTCAAATATGCAGAATAGCTTTCAAATAAATCTGGATAATCAAAAGGAGCATTGAAATACGGAGGAGAAGTAACTACCAGATGAACGCTTTTATCTTCTAGCTCTTTCATATTTTCTGCATCGCCAAAGATTAATTTGTGATATGTTTTCATTATCTTATTCATTTTGGTCGCCTCCACTTATTTCCCGCCATTTCCGCTAACTTTAGTATACCCAAACAATTCGGATATGGTGTTAAAATAAGAAGTGTAATGTGGCTGTTCACATATATATTCTTCTGGACAGTCATTCAATTTCTTCTTAAACCTAGCAGAGTTTATTGTCAGCATTTCATAATAATATAAAGAAAGCCAAAAAGTCAAGTTAATTCTCAAAAGATTCTTTTTAACTTTCATCTTCCTGATCTTTTCTGCAGAGAGAGATAAAAATATTGAATTTATTACTGATTAAGTTAGAATGGTTAAGTAGATTAAATAATCAAAAATGAAGGCAGCAATTATTGGAGTGGGAAAAGTAGGTAGTTTGCGTTTAAAAATTCTTGAAAAATTTAAAGAGATTAAAAAAATATATCTGGTTGACAAAGATAGAAAAAAATTATCTTTATATCCTTCTTATGAAAGTTTTTCTTGTTATACTCTTTTAAAAAATAAAGTTGATTTTGTAATTATCTCTACCCCCACCTCATCCCATTTTGAAATAGCAAAGTTTTTCCTTAAAAATAAAATCCCTACCTTAGTGGAGAAACCTTTAGCTTCTTCCTTAAAGGAGACAAACTATCTCTTTAATTTATCTAAGAAAAACAAAACTCTTCTTTTTGTAGGACATACTGAGCGTTATAATTGTGCTTACCAAAAAATAAGAAAAATTATTCATCAACCTTATTTTATTGAGTGTCACCGACTGAGTCCTTATCCTTATCGTTCCTTAGATATAAGTGTAATATTAGACTTAATGATTCATGATTTAGACCTTATATTGGAACTGGTAAAAAAAAGAGAAATCAAAAGAATTGAAGCGATTGGAGCAAAAGTATTATCCTCCCATTTTGATATTGCCAATGCACGGATAGTGTTTAAAGAAGGCTTGATTGCTAATCTTGTTGCCTCTCGTATCTCTAAGGAAAAAATGAGAAAACTGCGTATTTTTTCTTCTTCCGACTACATTTCCTTAGACCTTGCCCAGCAAAAAATAGAAATTTATAAAAAGAGAAGAAAAAAAATTCAATACAAATGTTTATCTTGCAAAAATGAGCCTTTAGAAGAAGAATTGAAAGATTTTCTCAATCAAATGAAGAAAAAAAGATTTAATTGGAATTCTTTAGAGAGAGCCTGCCTTGCTTTAAAACTTGCTTTAAAAATTCAAAAAATAATAGAAAAAAAATGAGAAAAATCCTCATTATCGCAGGAGATAAATCAGGAGATTTATTTGCCGGAATATTAGCTCAGAAATTGAAAGAGATTTATCAAGAGAAAATTTCAATCTTTTCCTTAGGTGGAGAAAATTTAAAAAAGCATACTTCTTTTTTATTCAATCTTGTAAATTATGCTGTCTCCGGTTTATGGGAAACATCAAAATACTTAATTAGACTCTATTCTGTTTTAAAAAAAACTATTTTGTGGATTAAAAAGATAAAGCCGGATTTAATTATTCTTGTTGATTTTCCCGAATTCAATTTGCATTTGGCTAAAAAACTTAAAAAGCAATTTAGAATATTTTATTATATCAGTCCTCAAATATGGGCATGGAGAGAAAAAAGAGTAAAGATTATAAAAGAATATATTGAGAAGATGATTGTGATTTTTGAATTTGAAAAAGAATGGTATCTGAAAAGAGGTATTGAGGCTTTTTATTTTGGTCACCCTCTTTTAGATATAATACCTCAAAATTTTGTGCATAATCCACAAAATATCATTACCTTTCTTCCTGGTTCAAGAAAGAATGAATTAAAATCACATCTTCCTTTAATTCTATCTACTTACCAGATTCTAAAGAAAAGATTAAAAAACTATGATTTTTTAATTCTTCATCCTCCCAATATTGAGAAATCTTTTTATTTAAAATATGTAGGTCAAAATATAAAAGTTGAGCCTTATAACTATCAATCCTTGGCAATTACTCGTTTTATTCTTGCATCTTCAGGAACCGCCACTTTAGAGACGGCAGTATTAGGGATTCCTTTTCTTATTTTTTATAAAGTAAATCCTTTAACTTTTCTCTTTCTTAAAAAAATGGTTAAGGTAAAATTTATCGGTATGCCTAATATATTAGCTAATAGAAAGATTGCAGAAGAATTCATACAGAAAGAGGCTAATCCTTATAACTTAGCAGAAAAAACTCTGGAGATTATTGAAAATCCTTCTTTTTATCAGAAAATTAAAAAAGATTTATCCAAAATAAAAGAGTTATTAAAACCTGAAAAAAGTATAGAAAATACAGCTCTTTTTATAGGAAAAGAATTAGGGCTTTGACTTTTTTATTTTTAAATAATTATAAATATTAATCACTGCTGCAGGTGTAATTCCTGAAATTCTTAAGGCTTCTGCCAACGTTTGGGGTTTGAATTTATTTAATTTTTCCTTTACCTCTCTAGATAAGGAAGGAACTTCATCAAAATTAAGCCAGGAGGGAAGTTTTACCTTATCCATCTCTT
>CAZBLX010000161.1:0-2792 GCA_964492865.1 uncultured Planctomycetia bacterium
CAATAAAAAAGGAGGTGATGGATGGCAAAAGCAAAGAAGGGAGCCAAAAAAACTTCCACAAAGAAAAAGGGAACCAAAAAGACTTCTGCAAAGAAGACTTCTAAGAAAAAGAAGAAATAAAATTTTTTAGAGTTTAACATCTTAGGGGAATAATCTGCATCAAGGAGAAAGAAGAGCCCGCTAAAAAGCGGGCTCTTCTTTTTATCAGTATAAGAGTTGAAATGCAAAGGCTTAAAAATATTCTTCTGGAGATAGAGTATGATGGAACGGATTATTTTGGATGGCAAATTCAGAAGGATAAAATAACTGTTCAAGGAAAAATAGAGGAGGCGATAGAGAAACTTTTTCATAAAAAAGTAAGATTATTTTATGCAGGTAGAACCGACCGTGGAGTTCATGCTAAGGCTCAAATAGCTAATTTTTTTATTCAAACTACTCTATCTTCTCAGAATATTTTTAAAGCATTAAATAGTTTCCTTCCTCAAAATATAAGAATAAGGAGAGTTAAGGAAGTCTCTTTAAGTTTTTTTGCCTACAAAGCTTCTTCAAAAATTTATCGTTATTTGATTCTGAATACCCAGAAACCTTCTGTTTTCTGGCGTCATTATAGCTGGCATATAGATAATTCTTTAGATGTAGAAAAGATGAAAAAGATTGCAGAAAAATTAGTTGGATATAAAGATTTTTCAATTTTTGCTAAAGAAGTTAAACGCTATAAGAATACTTTTCGGAATTTAAAAAGAATCTCTATAAGAAAAAGAGGTGGTTTTATATATATTGATATTGAAGCAGATGGATTTTTAAGAGGAATGGCGCGAGGTATTGTATATTTTCTTGTGGAAGTTGGTAAGAGTAAAATTCCTCTAAAAGAAGCAGAGGCAATTATAAAAAAGAAAATTCCTTACAATAAGAAACTTGCCCCCCCTTCAGGTTTATATCTTTATAAAGTAAAATATGAAAAAGAATAAGGATTATTTTGATTTGGCAAGTATAAGTACTATTATCATCTTGGCGATTTTTTCTTTAATAAGATTTCCTTATCTTCCTCAGTATATTGATGATTACTATCACTTATCCACTGCTTACTGGTTTTCAAAAATTGGTGGCTGGAGTGGCTGGAATTTTTGGGATTATGCTCCCTGGGGACGTCCTCAGGTTTATCCTCCTTTATATCATTTTCTTTTAGTTTTTTTAAAAAAAGTAAGCCTTTCTTGGTTAAATGCTGTCCGTTTTGCAGAAAGTGTCATTCCTGTTTTTTTCTTTTTCTTTATCTGGAAAGTCTTAAGAAGTTTTAATTCAAGCTTATTTTCTTTCATTTTTCTTCTTACTTTAAGCAGCTTTTTTTCTTTTTTCTCCTCACTTTCAGCAAATATTCCAGCCACCTTAGCTTTAATTTTTGGATTTTTAAGCTGGCTGTTTTTAATGAAAAAAAAACCATTGTCTGCTTCGATTTTTCTAACCTTCTCTTTTTATACTCATGCTGGAATCCCCTGGATATTTATAGTCTCCTTACTTTTTTTGCTTTTTATTAAAGAAGAGTGGTCGCTTTCCTTAAGAATTATTGCTCTTACTTTTTTGGGAAGTTTTCCTCTTCTTTTTCATCAATTAAGATATTTACATTTTATACGTTTTGAAATCCTTAGAGAAATTTATTTTACTCATTTAAGTATTTTTGTGATAATTTCTGCTTTAGTTTCTCTATTTTTCATTAAAAGAGATAGGCGCACTTTTCTCTTTTTGGGTTTTCTTTTTGGTAGTTTAATTATCTTTTTTAAGTATCCTTATCGGTTATTTTCTGCTCAAGGAATAATTGGATTTATATTTTTTTCTTCTCTTTTATTAGAAAGAATATTTATTATTATAGAAAAGAAAAAAAAGATTATTTTTATTTCTTTAATTTTTCTTTATTTTTTCTTTTTCCACTCTACTTTAGATTATGAGGTTACTCAATTTAAGTTTAACTTTTTAAATTCTACTTATATAAATTATCTAAGAGGAAAACCATTTGTTCTTTTTGAATTTCGTTCCTTATTCTGGCCGCAATATTATTATCCTATTGTAAGAGCAATTCAATCGCATACAAAAGAATGCGAAATAATTTCATCTAATCTGAATTTAACTGCTCAGATTTTTTCTGCCTTAGCAGAAAGGCCTACCTCAAGATCTATCCTTGGTGAAGTTAGACCTAAAAAAGCAGATTATTTTCGTTTTGCTAAAATTATTGTTTGGATGAAAAGTGAAAAATTGCCTTTTTTTATGTTAAAAAAGTTTAATTGGAAAAAAATTTATGAAAATGAAATTGCTTATGTGTTTATAAATCCGGCTATTTTTTATTGTGTAAACTTTCCTAAAGCAAAAATTAGTTTTTGGATTATTGCATTTATATTTTTTCTTTTAATTTTTCTTTTAATTAGAGATAATAGAGATAATATAAAAATATTCAAAAATTAATGATTGCTTGAAATTAAATGTTAGGATAGTTGTTGACAATTATTTTTTTCTTTGTTAAGATTTTCCTGATTAGCAGGGTTGCTTATGATACCTTTTAAAAGAATTTTACGTGGATTATCAGGAATTGGTGCTCATCTTTCTACCGATATTGGTATTGATTTAGGAACAGCTACAACTTTAGTATATGTAAAGGGAGAAGGGATTATTCTTTGTGAACCTTCAGTAGTAGCTATTTATAAAAATACCCAAGAGGTTTTAGCAGTAGGAGAAGAAGCAAAGAAAATGCTGGGCAAAACCCCGGGAAGTATAATTGCTATAAGACCAATGAGAGATGGAGTGAT
>CAZBLX010000162.1:0-2776 GCA_964492865.1 uncultured Planctomycetia bacterium
CCTGTCGTGCAGTCTGAGCAGCAATCCTTCCAAATTCCTGAGAAACAATCTCTTCTTTTCCAATCCATACATGAATCTCTCCATTATCCGGATTAACTTCTACTTTTACCTCTGCATGAGGTGCGGTAATTTTGGCTATCTTTTTTGCCGCAATAACTAAAGCCTGCTTTACTGCCTCAACTAAAATTTTTTTATCTAAACCTTTTTCCCTTTCTAACTGTTCCAAAATACTTAAAAATTCCTTATTCATTCTATCTTCTGCTTGGCAAAATTAATCAAAGATAAAGGAATAGAAATTATCTTTTCACTTTTAATAATTAAATTTTCCTCTTCTATCTCCTCCAATATCCCTTCATAATAATTTTTTCCCTCATAAGGTGATTTCAACCAAATTTTAAGATACTTTCCCAATACTCTTAAGAAATCACTTTTTTCTTTAAGTTTTCTATCTAAACCGGGAGAGACCACCTCTACTACAAAATTCTCTCCCAAAACATTCTCTTCTTCAAGATAAGAAAAAATAATCTTATTAACAAAACTTAAATCTTTCAAAGTCACTCCTCCATAAGGAAAATCAGCGGTTATTTTTACAACAAAACTTCCCCCTTGAGGAAAAATCTTAAAATCTACCAAATCTAAATTTTCCTTCTTAAGAATTTTAAAAACTCTTTCTTTAATTTTCTCCTCAATCTCTTTTCCTAAAATCATCACAGATAAAATTTAAAAATTCTTCTTCAGAAAATTTAAATTTTTCACCACTACTTCTTTTTTCTAACTCTATTTTTTTCTCATTTTTATAAGTCTTTCCCAAAATAGCCAAATAAGGAATACCAACCAAATACGCATCGTTAAATTTTACCCCTGCAGGTTCATCCCTTGTATCTGTTAAAACTTCAAAACCTCTTTTTTCTAACTCTTTCTCTAATTCCTGGGCTTTATTAATTAAAGAAGCTTCACTTTCAATCACGATAATATCTACCTGATAGGGAGAAATATTTTTTGGCCAGATAATTCCCTTCTCATCATGATTTTGCTCCACAATCGCACTTATCAGCCTGCTTACTCCTATTCCGTAACAGCCCATAACAAAAGGCTTTCTTTTCCCTTCTTTATCGGTAAAGAAGGCTTCAAGTGCTTGAGAATATTTTGTTCCCAACTGAAAAATATGTCCTACCTCAATCATCCTCTGAGGAATAAGTTTTTTTCCGCATTGAGAACATATTTCTTTCTTGAAATATTTCCCACAACTCTGACACCAAAACAATATATCCTCTCCAATCTGAGCAGGAACCATAAATTCATGAGATAGACTTCCTCCCATAAAACCGGTCTCTGCTTCACTAACAACAAAATTTAATCCACATTCTTTAAAAATATCCTGGTATGCAGCAAGCATCTTCTCATAACTTAAATTTAAACCTTTCTCATCCTCATCAAAACTATAACCATCTTTCATAATAAACTCCTGAGTGCGCAAAAGACCAAAACGGGGTCTGGTCTCATCACGAAACTTTACTTGAATCTGATAAAGAATTAAAGGCAAATCTTTATAAGAATTTATAAATCTTTTAACGATTTCGGTAATCTCTTCCTCATGTGTAGGACCCAAACACAGCTCTTTTTCTCTTCTATCTTTAAATCTAAACATAACCTCTTCTAAATCCTTATCCCGACCGGTTTTCTTCCACATCTCTATAGGCTGAAGTGCACTCATAAGAATTTCTACTGCCCCATATTTATTCATATGTTTGCGAATAATCTCACTTATTTTATTTAAAACTTTTAAACCCAAGGAAAGATACACATAAATTCCACTGGAAATCATACAGATGTAGCCTCCTCGCAGAAGAAGCCGGTGGCTTGTGCATTCTGCCTCTTTAGGTGTCTCTTTCTGTGTAGGTATAAATGCTTTATGAAATAACATTTTCAAAAAAAGTTAAAAATTCTTCCTCTGCATTTTCTTCTGATATTGTCTTTAAAATCTTTCCCTCTTTAAAAATAACCCCCTTTTTTTTAGCAAAAGCTATGCCTATATCTGCCTGTATTGCCTCTCCCGGACCATTAACCACACATCCCATAAGAGCTATTTTTGAAAAAGGTACTTTTTTTCCTTCTAATCTCTTCTGAAATCTATTTACTATACTTTTAAGATCAACCTGACACCGGGAACAGGTAGGACAGGCTATTATCTCAGGGAAAAATTTTCTCTTCTCCAAAAATTGAACTATCGCTTTGGCAACTCTAATCTCCTGCCAAGAAGGAGCTAAAAGAGAAATTCTTAAAACCTCCCCAATCCCCTCATGAAGTAAAATCCCCACACCTAAAGAAGACTTAATTATTCCATCTATAAAGGGACCAGTAGCTGTAACTCCTATATGTAGAGGATAATCAAATTCTTCTCTAAACATTTTATTAGCTAAAACTGTAGCATATACACTTTCTGCTTTTAAAGAGACTATTATATCAAAAAAGTTTTGCTCTTCAAAAATTCTTAAATAATTACGCACCACTTTCAACATTTCATAAGCTAAACTGCGGGCGTCTTTAAACTTCTTTCTAAATCCTCCACTGTTTATCCCTACTCTTATAGAGATTTCTCTTTCTCTTGCCTCTTTAATTATTCCTTTTACATCTTTCTTAGAAGAAATATTTAAGGGATTTAGTCTAATTCCATCAACTCCACTCTCTATTGCTTTAAATGCTAATTTAGGATTAAAATGGATATCTGCTACCAAAGGAATTTTTAAAACTTTTTTTAATTTTTTAATTATCTTCT
>CAZBLX010000163.1:0-2776 GCA_964492865.1 uncultured Planctomycetia bacterium
TCACAGGGAGTGCAATAATATCCTTTATATACTGCTTTATAAATATCTCCTTTCTCATAAAAGAACTCAATAACCTCTTTTACTTGTCTTACATGAGAATCATCTGTGGTGCGAATAAAGAAATCATAAGAAATATTCAAAGTCTTCCATAAATTTTTAAAATTCTCAACTATTCTATCTACAAATTCAGAAGGAGTCTGATTTTCTTTTTCTGCTGCTTCAAATATCTTTCCTCCATGTTCATCTGTTCCTGTCAAAAAGAAAACCTCATCATTTCTTAAGCGATAAAAACGGGCTAAAGTATCAGCCGCTACTGTAGTATAAGCATGTCCTATATGGGGTGAAGCATTAACATAATAAAGAGGTGTGGTAATATAAAACTTATTCATTTTCTCTCTCGGGCTCTGAATAGTCTAACTTTTCTACAACTCCTCCTTCTAATTCTACATAAGCCTGTCTTTTTAAAACATTTACAGAAATAACCTTTCCTCTTCCTTTAGAAGTAGTTACATAACTTCCCTCCTTAGGTAAACCCCGGGAAAGTTCTCTATAAGCTTTATACTCATATACCAAACAGCACATAAGACGACCACAAATTCCAGAAATTTTGGAAGGATTTAAAGGAAGTCTTTGCAATTTAGCCATTTTTATACTTACCGGTTCAAAACTTTTAAGAAAAGATACACAACATAAATTTCTTCCACAAGGACCAATCCCCCCAAAAATTCTTGCCTCATCCCTTACTCCCACCTGACGCATTTCAATTCTTATTTTAAAAATCTTTGCTAAATCCCTTACTAATTGGCGAAAATCAACTCTTCCTTCAGCAGTAAAATAGAAAATAATCTTCTTTCTATCAAAGGAATATTCTGCCTGAATAAGTTTCATATCCAAATGATATTCTTTTATTTTACGAGCGCAAATCCGTAAAGCATCTTTTGCCTGCTTAATACTTTCTTTTACTTTTTTTATATCCTCTGAGTCCATCTTCCTGATTATTTTCTTAAGTCCTTGAGGGCTTTCTTCCTCGCTAATCTCCAAAATCATCCCATAATCAATTCCTCTCTCCTGCTCCACAATTACTTTATCCTGAACCTTTACCTCTAAATCTTGAGGAATCAAAAAACGCATTATATTTCCAGCCTCTCTTAATCTTACCAAAGCTATCCTCTCCATAATTCCTCCTCCAAAAGTTTTGAGGCAAGCATAATATTTAGATTATCTAAATCTTTCAATATTTTCAAGCTTTTTTCCCATAAAAAAATCAGTCGAGAAATATCAAAATTTTTAAGCAATTCTAAATCAAAATCCCTTTCAGTAAGAAGTAAAGAATTATTATTAACCAATTTAGAAATTATTTTATCTCTTAAAAAAACTACCCACTCGCGGAAAAACTCCACTGCTTCTTTACGATTTTCAAAAATAATGCTCCTTTTTTTACAAAAATCCTCAAGAAGAAGATAAAAAAGCTCATTTTCTTCTTTTTTATAAAAAGGGATAAAAATCTTATGGCAACGCGACAATAAAGTAGGAAGGAAATTATCTATACGTGTGGCTAAAAGAATTATTAAAGAATTAGAAGGAGGCTCTTCTAAAGTCTTTAAAAATGCTGATTGAGCAACTTCTAAAAAATCATGAGCTTTATCAATAATTAAAATTTTTCTCTCCAAATTTATACTTTTTAAATTCAAAAATCTCTGTGCCTGACGGATGCTATCTATTTTTATGTATCCCTCCTCTTTAAGAATATATAAATCAGAAGATTTTCTTTTTTGAATCTCAATACAGTTTTTACAACGATTGCAAAAATAATCACTCTCTTTACAATTTACAAGCTGGGCAATTTTTAAACTTAAAGGAAACAGATTCTCCCCTATAAAAATATAGGCTTTCCCTATCCGATGCTGTTTCTTAAGAGAAGAAAAATAAGCTAAAACTTTCTCTTCCATCTCTTCAAAAATTTCTCAACAATCTCTTCTGCCTCCTTAAAAATCTCCTCCAAAGACTCTTTCTTGATCAATTTAATTCTTCCTGGCTCTTTTTTGGCTAACTTATAATAACCTTTCTTAAGTCTCTGATGGAAATCTAAAGGTCTTTTCTCTATTCTATCTTTATTTTTGATCCGGGAAAGTCCCTTTTTTATATCTGTATCTAAAACAATTGTTAAATCCGGTTTTATTCCCCAGCAAAATTTTAAAGCCAGGCTTTGAGCTATCTTTAATCCCAATCCATACCCCTGATATACAACTGTAGAATCATAAAAACGATCACAGATAACGATGTCGTATTTTTTTAAAGCCTTTTTTAATTTTTCCTCAATCAACTGTGTTCTTGCTGCCAGATAAAGAAGTAATTCTGTATGAGGAGATATTTTGCTTTTTTTATCTAATAAAATCTGACGAATCTTTTCTCCTACTTGTGTAGAACCAGGGTCTCTGAATAACTTTAAAGAAAAACCTTTCTTTTTTAATATTTTTTTTAAAAAATTCAATAAACTACTTTTTCCGCTTCCTTCAACTCCTTCCAAAGTGATAAATAAAGCCTTTTTATCTTTTAATCCTCCAGCGACTCTTTCCATTCTTTAAATCCTCAACAATTATTCCCTTCTCTTCCAGCTCCTTGCGAATCTTATCAGCCTCATCATATCTTTTTTCTTTTCTCAATCTCTCTCTTTCTTTTAATCTCTTCTCCACATATTCTTTAAAATCTGAAGACAGTTCCTTTTTTTCCTTAAAAAGAATAAAAATATCTCCTATCATATAAAGAAGTTTTTTTA
>CAZBLX010000164.1:0-2732 GCA_964492865.1 uncultured Planctomycetia bacterium
TTATTATTGAAACTTTCTTGAGCAAAAAGAAGATTTAGATTCAGGAAGAATAAAAGGAGTAAAATTAGTAAATTCTTTTTCATCATAAAAATACTAAAAAATATTCTCCATAATGTCAAGGAATTTTAAGTTTATCATAGTATCAAGAAAATTGTGAACTTTTTAATTCAACACTACACTTCTTCACTAAAGCTAACCCTCTGTATTTAGGAATCAATCCTTGAGTTTGTAATGCATATAGCATCTGACAACTTAAGGAATAGAGAAAAGTCCATAAAATATTTTACGTTATCTCAAATTATCTACTTTCAAAAAGAATTAAGGATAGCAAATAATTCATATAAACTCACGGTCGCAAATTTATTTCCACCCCTTGAATTATTATTTCCACCCCTGGGGTGGAAATTAGGTTTTTGTCCAAAATTAAGTTTTTAGTTTGGTTAGCACAAAGGGAGGAATTAGTTGAGGTTTGAATTTCTCATTTATACATACAAGTTGAATTTTTGCTTCCAAATTAATCTTTTTTTCTTTCTCTATCCATTGATAAAAATTGATAGAGGTAGAGGTTAATTTATCTATTTGAGTAAAAATCTTAACTACATCTGCATAATAAAGGGGGGCTTTATAAAAAATCTCAGCTTTTCTTACAACAAAAAATATCTTTTTTTCTGCTAAATCTTTTAAATTAATTTTTTTGGATAGGAAAAATTCTGTGCGCGCTTCCTCTAAGTGTTTTAAATAATTGGCATAATAAACTACTCCTCCACAATCCGTATCATGATAATAAATTCTTTTCTTTAAGGAAAAAATAGATTTTTTATCTTTTGGCAAATTGGGTTAACTTATAAATTAATTCTTTTCCTAAAAACTTACCCAATTTTCCTTTTTTTGCCTCAGATTCTGAAAAATGTAAAGTTTCATCTTTATTTTCGCCATAAATCAAAACAGGAACGGGCATATCCGTGTGGGCTTTCTTTATGCAGGAAGTTGTATGATCAGAAGTTACACAGATTATTGAATTCTTCATATCTATTTTCTCAAGCAATGTTTTAAAAAAATAACTATCAATTAATTCTATGATCTCTTTCTTTTTTAAAAAATTTCCATCATGGGCGGGTTCATCCGGTCCTTTTATATGAATATATAATCCATCAAAATCTTTAATTTTCTGAGAAGCCAAATCTGCCCAGGCAAGATAAGTTTTGTCTAATTCAGAATATGAAGGTGCATCTATAACATCCATTCCGCACAAAAGTGCAATACCTCTCTCAACGGGCATCTGAACAAAACAGGCAAAAGAAAGTCCAGTCAATTCTTTTATCGGTTTAAATTTAGGAAGACTATCTCCAGCGTCACGAGAAAGAATTATATTTGCAGGAAGCTTTCCTTCTTCCTCTCTTTTTTTATTCACCGGGCTTTTTTCTAAAACCTCTCGCGATTTCTGAGTAAACTCATTAAGAAGTTTGCTTGCCAAAATTGCTTTCTCATCATTCTCATACCCAGGCATAGGAGAAGAAACGCAAACCACCGGATCAAACTTTTCTTTAGCTACTCCAAAAACTCCTTCTCTTTTATATGCCGGATCAGTATTGGTTATCCATCCACTTAAATTTTTATTCTTTCTTATCACCAAAACTCCTCTATGTCCTACAGTATTTTTGAAAGTAAAATCTGCCTCCGTCAATTTAACTTTTTCATTAATCTCTTTAGCTAAGGAACTGGCTTCCTCGGTAGTTAAATTTCTCCCCACACGACGGTCAATTATTCTGTTAGAATTTTTCTCTACAGTAGCAAAATTAACTCTTAAGGCTAAATCACCATCAGAAAACTTTAATCCTTCTGCATAAACTTCAAGAGGTCCTCTTCCGGTATAAACTCTATAGGCATCATAACCCAACAAAGAAATAACTGCAATATCCGATTCAGGAGCAATACCTTCTTTTACTGGATACATAATACCCTGCATTCCTTCCTTAGCTAAATAATCCATATAAGGAGTGACTGCTTCCTCAAGAGGAGTTTTGCCCTTTAGCTCTTTTATTGGCTCATCACTTAATCCATCTAGAACAATATAAAAAATCTTCTTCATTTTGCCTCCTAACATTTAGAAAATCCACAAACATCACATATACAACAACCTTCCTGATGCCTTAGGGCTGAACCACATTCAGGACACACCCCAATGATATTAGAATGAGACTTATTTATAGAAACTTCCAATTTTTCATCTTTCTCTTTCTTTATATCTGTCTTAATTAAATCCTTCTGATCCTGTAGTCTTTTCTCTAATACTCTTGCAATCGCATCTGCACAGGAAAATATCCTTTTACCATTTGTCCAGGTGGGAGAAGGACATCTAATCCCTTTAAGTTGTTCAATAATCACTTTTATATCAATCCCTCCTCTTAATGCTAAAGATATAAGTCTTCCGATAGCCTCAAGTTGAGATGCTGCACAACCTCCAGCCTTTCCCATTTGTATAAAAACTTCAAAGAAATTGCCTTCCTCATCTTGGTTTAAAGTAACATAAAGATTTCCGCAACCTGTAGTTATCTTGGTGGTAGTACCTACAATCACCTCTGGTCGGGGTTTAGGATATGTACGAAAGCTTTCTTTAATTTTTTTCTCCTCCTTTCTCGTCAATACCTGGACATTTCGCGAGCCATCTCTGTATACAGTTATTCCTTTGCATCCTAATTTATAAGCATGAATAAAAGCTTCTTTTACATCTT
>CAZBLX010000165.1:0-2683 GCA_964492865.1 uncultured Planctomycetia bacterium
AAAGAAGCAGAAAAATTAACCGAAGAACTTGAAGAACTTATTTTCTCATCTCATATGAAGGAATTTTTTGTGGAAGAACTTGAAAAAACAGATATCGTATTTCCTCAAGACAGATGGGCGTTAATGGTTTTTGAAAAAGAAGGAGAAGGTGAATATAGAGAAAAGTTAGCAGTATTTTTAAATTATGCCACAGGAGTATTTGCTAAGCCAACCTTATTCAGTTGGGGAGGCTCCAGAAGAAAATTTGAGGTTTTTGAGATTCCCGCAACTTCAGAAGGCAGAAATCGATGGAGAAAGCCTAATATTCCTCTATCTTTTGAATCAGTTCTCTTGCGTAAAGTGAATGCAAAACTTGTTATAATCATTAAAGGATTTGTTATAGTTATAAAGAGAGTATTTACTCCTGTTCCTTCTGATGTGATCTGGTTACCTGCTGCTTTAAAAGAATGGGAAGTTCCTCTTAGAGAAAAACCAACTTCTGAATTTATTGCTCCCTTAAGGAAAGAGATAAGTGGAATGATAGTTAAAGACCAGAAAGGAGAAATTAAAGCAATGCCTGTTCCATTTACTGAGCAGAGTATCTTAATTGATGAGAAAGGAAGACCTGTAGAGATGTGGTTGAGTGAGGGCAGGTCTATAAGAGGAGAGATTGGAGAGGTAGTGAGAGGGATTACAGAGAATGCTTCTTTATTTTTTATAAAAAAATATTCCTTTGATAAATTAATCAAACAAATGAAAGCAAATAAATACACTCCTATTGCAAGATATCGTTCCCATCCTTTAGATGATAAATATCTGTTACATCCTGGACTTCTTCCTCTTCAGAGTATTCCTGAAATAATATTTAGTCCTACAGGAAAAAGAGTTAGAATTTCTGTCTTTGTTAAGAAGTATCAAAATAGACAGATGGAATTGCATGAAAAGTTTAGAGATATCCGGAATGAAGCAAGACAGAGGGAACAGGATATATTTGAGAGGATGAAAGATAGAAAGTTTCTTAAGAGTAAAGAAGAGTTATTGAATGAGTTTTTCTATACAAAAGAAATATTTTTTGATGGGGGAGGAGAATCTTTACAAAAAACAGAAAAAGGTAAAAAGTATAAATGTCTTATTCTTTATTCTCCTCAAAATGTAGAGAAAATATTGCCTGATATTGTTCTTTCCCTTAAAAAAGTTTTTCCCTTTATCCTTTTTAATTGGCGAGCTTTATCTGAAGAGGAGAAATTGTTAATTGAGGAAGGAATAGAAAGGGCAGCAGAGAAATATGAGTATGAAGCAGCTTCAGAGGAAATTTGCAAGTTATTTACTAAAGAAGCAGAAAAATTAAAAGTAGACAGAATTTTGATAATTACCAGCGAAGGATTAGAAAGCTATGGACAAGGCAAAACAGCCTTAGTTTCTTTCTGGGAGTTGATGTGGAGATATTCTACTCAGGATGTTGAGAGGTTAAAAGAGGAAATAAAAAAGCATTCTTTACATGAATTAGGTCATACATTTTTAGGAGAAAGACACTGCGGAAATGAATGTCTGATGAATCCTTCAAAATTTAAGGATACTCTTTGTGAGTCTTGTAAAAAAAGACTTTCTCAAATGATTCAAGAGTTAGATGGAGGCAGGGTTAAAGATAGCTCTTTCATCATTCTAAGAGTAGAAGAGGAGAAAATGTTTATTTGTCAGGATGGAGGGGAGGAAGAGGAAAAAGATGAATTTGTTTTTACCAAAGAAAAAATTAGCAAAAAGGAAGTTTTAAAGATAATAAAAGAAGGACTTTCTTCAGTATTAAGTAGTTTGAATATAGATGAGAAAGAAAAGAATTCAATAATAGAAAGTAGTTTAAGAAATATTATAATCAATACCACAAGACTTGAAGCATTTTTAAATAACCTTCGTTTTCTGTTACCTGATTATGTATCGTTCTTATTGAGAGAAGGAGGAATTCTGATTATTTTAGGTTGTTCAGGAATAGTGTCAGGAATAATATTAGGAACGATATATTTAGGAATAATGTTGGGGAAAATATCGGCGATAGATTATTCTTACATGCCACCCATATTTATAATAGAGTTAGCAAATTTTTTATCATTGTTAATTTTGGTTTATATAAGTGGGTGTTGGGAGGACACACCTCTTTTAGGTTATGTACCTGCCAAGAGTAAACGTATTTTCATAAATACTTATTATAAGTTTTCAGAACTAAGTCTTAGAAAAAGTATAGAAATAGCATTTATCCATGAGTTTATTCACTGGAAAGGGGAAGATTTTGGGTTGGGTAAGAAAGAAGAATGTTTAACGGCGCATGCTCTTATTTATTTATATTTATCAGAAGGAAGAAAAGAAAAAATTATAGATAGATTTATGTATTTATATCATAAATATTTGACTGAGAATGATAAGAAGATAATTAAAGAGCTCATGATGAAGGAAAAACTTGCTCCTGATGTTGTTATTAAAAGGATCAGAGAAGAATCAAAAATTTCCCAAAAGTTCAAAGAGGAATTAGAAAGATTAGATAATTCAAAAGTTGAACACGAACGCACTTTTCCTTTAGAATTCATGGCAGCTTTATGGGCAACAAAAGCTTTTCCTGCTTATCAATCTGGTGGAATACCTTCTGCATTGAGAGTGTTATTGAATAATTTATCTAAGCAATCAATAAGAGATAAGCATATGCTGAAATATGATG
>CAZBLX010000166.1:0-2657 GCA_964492865.1 uncultured Planctomycetia bacterium
CTTTTAATCTCAGCAGAAAGAGTCCTGAATTCAGGAATAATCAAATCCTGAATTATCTGTTTAACATTGGCAGGCATGGCAAACAAACTATACCATATTTATTTAAATCTGTCAACAAGGAAAATATAAAGAAGGAAAGTGTTTTTAAAGCAGGAGAATATTTCTGCTCTGGTTTAGGTTCACTTTTATACGGAATTATTTTCTTATTCCAGAGCAAAGTTAGAAGCAGATTGTTCTTGTCAGGTCAGACACTAACAGATTTATCCGTTTCTTTAGAGTCAAGAGTAACAGATGCAGATGGAAAAGAGATAGTTCTGAATGAGAAATTTATTGAAAGGATAAGAAGAGAATTTTTGAAAGAATTTAAGAGAGTTGGAATTAAAACAAAGCAGGAATTAGTGGATTTAATAGTTAAGAGTATAGAAGAAAACAGGTATTCCCAGTATATCTATGTCTCTACAAAAGGAAAGGTCGTAAGTGGAATTGCCACATACAGGGAAGGAATGTATTATGTTCTTTCAAGAGGGAGAAAAGTTCCCGCAAGAAGACTCAATCTATACATTAAGAGAATTGAAGGAAAAATTATCTGGACATTTGTTGATTCTGAAACTATGCGGGTAATAGCTTCTTATCCTCCAGAAAGAGACGAAGTCTTTGTTTCCTCATTTAAACAAGAATATCCAGCACTGGAGAGATTCTTGAGAAAAAATAGAGATTACTTTAGAAGCTTAAGCACCATAGGAAAGAAAAAGCTATCAGATGGTGGTGATTTTCTTTCTGAGGATTCAGAATTGAGAGTGAGAGAAAAGATAGAAGAGTATAAAGTGATGGCGTCTTCATACGAGGAGGAGGGAGATATAGTTACAGCAGTTAAGATGTATAAACGTATGGCTGAGTGTTATGAAATTTTGTCAGAATTCGAAAAAGTCAGAGAGTGTGATGAAAAGGCAACGGAACTGATGGAGCCACAACCGTTGGAAAGTTCACAGCTTGCAGGAACTCCAATACGATCTGAAGGAGTTCTAATACAACCTGCACGAATTTTAATACAAACTTCAGAACAGACAAGAAATCTACATGATGGTGGTATTACCATTAAAAAATCTGATGGTTCATTTAAAGAAGGGGTTTCTAAATTTAATAGGTTTTTAAATGGTGGGGAAACAAAGAGAACTCTGGTTGTTTTGATAAGCGGAAATGATAAAGAATCAGCATTTTTAGATTATTTATTTTTCTATTTCTACTTAAGGATTTACTGGTATTTTAGAGGATTTTCTCTAAAGATTATAAAGAATGCAACCTCTCAAGATTTGAGAAGAGTGCTTAAAGACTCCTCTATAAGATATATAGCTGTTGCTGGTCATGGTAACTGGTATGGATGGAGAGCTACTGATAGATATATAGATGAAGATGAGATAAAAGAGTGGGTTCTTCAGAAAGATTTTTATCCCAAGGAGATGTTTATCACTTATACCTGTGGAACACCACATACTTACTCAAGAGAGGTAAAAATTGAAGATAAATTCGGCTATCATATCGTAAAGAATCCTCTTACTAATCTATTTGGGATAAAAGAAATTTTCTTATGGAGTTGGGCATTATTGAAACCTTCCTTATTTTCTCTGCAAGAATTAAAAGGACCAGATACCTATATTTTAAGATTTTTACGTTTAGGCGGAGAGTATTTCATTATTTTTGCAACGAAATTGGCTATCTTAATGTATTTTCTAAATATTATCTTCTCTCTGTTTACTTTTGGAGAGCAAATAGGCTTAATATTGTCTTTAATATTGTCTAATGGTCTGGTAGCGATGATTGTTGCAGCTTTATTAAACTACCCAGATAGAGAGAAAAGATGTATTATTAGAGATGAAATTACCAAAAATACTCAAAATAGTAAAAATGATGGCGGTTTATCCGATGAAGAGTTTAATACTACGAATAAACCTTTCTTGCCCACTTTGAAATTGATTAAATCTTGGCTTGTGAAGCATACAGGCAATAGAAAGTTAATTAATGTATTATTCGCATCGGCTGTATTTTTCATGATTTTACCTATGCTAATTACAGGATTTGCAATTCCTTTAGGTGCTAAAGAAAAGGCTTTAGTTACATCGGTATTACTAGAGACGTTGGGATTATGGGGCGGTGTAGGTTTGGCTTCAATATTAAGGACATTTCCTGTTATTGTTCTGAGATGGTTAACTGATAAAAATAAGGAGTTTTATTGGATATTTGTCAGTTCTTTTGCCGGATTAACAGTCATAGGAGCTTTAAATTCGTTGAACGATTGTTTAGTATTATTAAATATACTGGGATGGAATAATTTTACCTTCACAATTCCATGGTATACACTTTCCATTTTCTCTGGTTCTATTTGTTTTGGGATAGTTATTGCCGGAGTAATTATATCCATAATTATAAATAAAGAAGATAAAATTTCCGGGCTTGAAAGGAACAAGTCTTCTTTCAATTTAGATAAGATAGACAAAAATACTCAAAATAGTAAAAATGACGGAGGTCTTCTCAAGAATAGGAAAGAAATTTACAAAATATCTCATCAGCGTTTATTTGTTGCAGCAGGAATCTCTTCTGTAGGTGCAGGAGTAGTTTTTGGTTGGGCTGCTCTTGCAGGTAATATCTGGTTAACTCTTTTA
>CAZBLX010000167.1:0-2638 GCA_964492865.1 uncultured Planctomycetia bacterium
CTTCTAAAAACAGGTCCACAGTATATCATGATATTTATAAAACCCCAAGAAAAAATTACCCAAGAAAAATTGGAAAAAGGGGGAGTAAAAGGCAGGATTGAAATAAGAGGAATAGAAGTAAAATATGTAGGAGAAAAATATGCTCAAGTAAGTGGAGTAAAGGAAGGTGAATTAATTGTTTTTCAAGCAACAAAGGCTCTCTCTCCTGCTTCATCTGTCAAGATAATCAGTATTGAGGAATACAAAGGAGGTGAAGAATGAGAAAACTCTTTCTATGGTTTTTCCTTTTATTCTTTTTTATAGAAACATCTCTACCAAAAAACAATGAAGCTCAAAGATTTCTTAAAAAAAGAGGAATTGAGGTAGGTTTAATGAAGAAGCAGACAGAGGAAATTATAAAAGAAGAAAAGGCTAAATCCTTCTCTATTACTCCTTTAAAAGTTATTCCTCAAGATTCAACTGTTTACAGAGTTTCCTTCTCCAAAACAGGAGATTACCTTGCTTTTTCTACAAAATTAGGAAAGATAGAAATTTACAATTTAAAATGGAAAAAAGTAAAGGAAGAAAAGGTTTCAGAAAAACCTATCTATTATGTAAGCTTTCATCCCTCCAAAGATATTATTACTTACGGAGGAAGGGACGGGAAAATAATAATCTATGACATAAAAAAAGATAGAATAATCCATATAATTTTTGAATTAGAAACACCAATCGCTGATGCAAAATTTTCTCCTGATGGAACAGTATTATGTGCTGCTCACTTAGGTGAATACGGACTCACCTTTTATGATACAGAAAATTATAAAGAACTTATGAATATAAAATCACCTCAAGGAGGTCTTTATTACATATCCTTTTCTCCAGATAATGAACTTTTGGCAGTTGCGGGACGAAATAGAAAAATATCTATATTTCCTCTGGGAAGAAAAAAACCTTCTGCTGTACTGAGCAAGCATACTTTTTTAACTTTATGTGTGGAATTTTCTCCGGATAATAAATTTTTAGCCTCAGCAGGTGCGGATGCTCAATTATTTTTATGGGAAAAAAAGAAAAACAAAATAAACCCCAATCCTGTATTTAGCTGGACACACGGCAGTTGGGTTACATCTTTAAAATTTTTCAAAAAATATCTTTTTACTACCTCCAAAGATGGTAAGGTAAGAATCTTTGATTACATAAATAAGAAGTTTTTAGGTGTATTTAAAGTAAGTAAGTCTCCTGTCTTCAGTATAGATATTGATAGAAAAGGAGGATTTTTAGCAGTAGGCACTAAAGAGGAAGGGGTAAAAATTTACGAATTAGAAAAGATTTTAGAAAAAATTGAATCTTAATAAATTAGTTATTTTAGGTGAATTTTAAAAAAGATGAGAATAACATCTTTCTGTGTAAGAAGGCCAATTACCACCTTGATGTTTTTTTTAGGAATCCTTCTTTTAGGGGTAATCTCATGGTATTTTCTGCCTCAGGAACTCTTTCCTCCCCTAACCTATCCGGTTATTACCATTCTTACTACTTATGAAGGTGCCTCTCCTTATGAGATTGAAAGTCTGATTACAAAACCTATTGAAGAAGTTGTAGGAACAATCAATCGAGTAAAAAGTATCTCCTCTATCTCTAAAGAAGGAACCTCAATTGTAATGGTAGAATTTGACTGGGGAACAAATATGGATTTTGCTTCTTTAGAAGTAAGAGAAAAAATAGATTTAAAAAAGGCTTCCCTTCCTCGTGAAGCTAAAGAACCTTTAGTAATGAAATATAATCCTTTTCAGGCTCCTACAATGAGAATAAATTTAACTGGTGATATTTCTCCTCTACGATTAAGAAAATTAGCTGAGAAGACTTTAAAAGAAGAATTAGAAAAGATTGAGGGAGTAGGCTGTATTGAAGTTGTGGGGGGAGCAAAAAGAGAAATTTTGGTAGAAGTAGATGAGGCTCGTCTGCGTGCTGCTTCTCTATCTATTTTAGATATCTATAAGAGTCTAAAAAACGCCAACCTAAATTATCCTGCGGGAAGAATTGAAAAAGCCTTTTTTGAGTTTCTTTTAAGAACCATAGGAGAGTTTAAAACAGTAAAAGAAATAGAAAAACTTCCTATAAAAGCAGAATATCCTATCTCGGAAATAAGACAATTGCTTTTAGAAAAAGAAGGAGAAAGAGAAACTACCACTCCTGAAACAGAAAGATTAGTCTTTTTAAAAGATGTAGCTAAGGTAAAAGATACCACCAAAGAGAAGGAATCAATCTCTCGCTATCAGGGAAAAGAATGTGTAACGTTACTTGTAAGGAAACAGTCTCAAGCCAATACAGTAAAATTATCCAAAAAGATAAGAGAAAAATTAAAAAAAATAAAAAAATTATTACCCCAAGGAGTCAATGTAAAAATAGTTTATGATGAGGCAGAATTTATCAAAAAAGCTCTAAGTAGTGTAAAAAATGCTGCTTTAAGCGGTGGTATTTTAGCGTTTTTGGTGATCTTATTTTTCTTAAGAAATTTATGGTTTTCCACAGCAATCATAATCTCTATTCCTTTATGCATTCTGACGGTATTTATCCTGATGTATCTGAGTAAAATGAGCTTGAATATTATCTCCTTAGGAGGTTTAGCGTTAGGAGTGGGAATGATGGTAGATAATGCTAT
>CAZBLX010000168.1:0-2632 GCA_964492865.1 uncultured Planctomycetia bacterium
ATGAAATAAATCTTAAATTCAGAGGAAGCAAGAAAGTGACTTTCTGGATATTCTTTCTTTATTAAAGATAATGCTTTTTCAAAAACAGATTGAGTTATAATTAAATATTTGACATATTGAGGAGGAACTCTGGATAAAGTAACTGTCCCATATTTTCTAATATATTGAGGAGAAAGTTTTTGAAATAAAACATTTGTTTCAGAAGCTCTTCTCAGTTCCTCAAGATTCCATATCTCAGAACTAATTGCTGCCAAGGCACCTTCTTCCCCCTTTCCTCTGTAATGATGGCTTACCGCATACCTCCAAGCCCAAGCTGCATCTCCTTCTGGAGTCATATATACAACTGCATCAAGCAATTTAAGAAAACGCAGGAGTCTTCCTCTAATACTGTTGTAATAACCAGATTCTATTCCTCTTTTAATTATTCTTAGAATCATTCTATGGGAACATCTAAAACCACGGTAATGATAACCTAACAGAGCAGGAATTGTAATTAAGCCTTGTTCATTAATCTCAACATAAGGCAAATTCTCTCTTAACCAATTTTTCACTTCTCGCTCAGTTATAGCAGGATTGTTGGTTAATTTCTTAATACTTTCAGTAAAGCCTTTTAAAGAAATATCTTTAGCCACAAGGATCCATCCCTCTAACTTCATTCTCTGGCTATCATCCAATTTAATTTTGCTTTCAACAATCTCTCCTCCATCCTTCTCTAATCCTTCTATAAATTCCTCTATTTTGGCAAGACTATCTCTGTAAATCTCTTGACCATATACAGATTTATCTTGAGGAATTTTCTTTAAGACTTTCGTTTTAATAAGTTCACGCAGGATAAGGTAGGTTAAAATTTCAGGAGAGAAATAACCTTCAGGGATAAAGAGAGAAACAGTATTTTCTTTCAACAAAACTAATGGCTCTAAAATTGGTGGTCCACGCTCTGATTGCATATTGATTTCTATTCTTAATCTCTCTGCCTCTTTAGAAATATCTAATTTACCTAAGTTTAAAGGAAGTTCAATCTCTCCTATATTCTTTAAATTAGCTAAAATTTCTTTTCTCAATCTTTCAATATTTCCTGCATTCATCTTATCTTTCTTAACCTTTTCTCCACCATCAAAACCTACCAAAATAGAAGATAACTCATTCCATCTTTCCTGAGGTATTATTTCTGCTTCTTCAATAACTCTTTCTAAAGGAGGTTCTTCAACAACTTGAGCATGATAATATCTCTGATTAGGAGTTACTGATACATATTTTTGAGGATTATTATTTACTATATAAAATTCTCCACCATTGCCATTCTCTTTTCTATAAACAGTAAATTCCTGATGATTTAGCTCTCCTGTTGCGGAAAGAACACAACTCAAAGATACCAATCCTTTCTGACGGGCTATCTCTTTCTCGTCTTCATTCATATAGTTTAAGGCTTTTTTTGCTATTTCTTCAGGAGTATTTCCATTCAATTCAGAAATCGCTTTAACTGCACAATTCTTCTGCAGTTTATTAAATACCTGTTTTTCTCTCAACTCTAAAAATTTTCTCCATCCTACCTCAGAGTAAGGATCAATCCTTAAACCCATTTCTAACCACTCTATATTTTCTTCCTTTTCTCCCTGGTTAACTAAAACAGGAGCTAAAAGAGAAGGCAGAATTCTAAATCGTTTATGTTCTAAATCAAAATAGGGATTACCAATATCTTTCTTGGCTTGAAGATAAATTCTTCCTTTCTCGTCCATTACTTCTTCAAAATCATTCTTTAAATCAAACTCTTTACTTACAAAATTAATCTTTCCTCCCAGAGGAGTGGAATCTATTATTTTTCTTTTCTCTCCAGACTTTATTATCAAAACAATATGAGGACGATTTATTCCATCAGTCATTCTTATTACTTCTATATCTTTAGGCTCAATTCCTAAAATGAGAGCACCTAAATAATTTATCTGAGCATTAGTTACACATCCTGTCTCTTTCTTCTTTAAAGCCTCTTTTAAAGTGAATATATCGGGATTATGCCTGAATTTACTTCTTGTGATTAATCCAATTACTACAAATACATCTTCTTTACTTAATTTTCCTTCTTCATAATATCCATAAGCAGCTTTAAATAGAGGCTCCTCAAATATTTCTTTAAAAATTTTCTTAAGAACTTTCTTTTCTAAAACTCCAAATCCTTCTAAAATCTCAATTTTTTTCTCATCCTCTATTCCATCCACAATTTCTTTTAACTCCTCATAGTTATCCTTTTTAGATTTAATCTGGTTAATTACATCCTCTTCTATACCAACATTATTTAAAATTTTTATTGTTTTAGGCTCATTTACATTTAGCCCTGCATATAAAAGGAATGCAAGAAATTCTTTTGAGAGTTTGACTTCTTCTGAATTTAAATTAATCTCTTTTGCTATCTTTTTAGCCTCTTTAGCCTCTTCTGTCAATTCTATGTATTTTAAAAGATTATTATTTTCAGTAGTAATAAGCCTATAAAGAGGAGTATCGGGTTTAATTTCTATAAGACCTTTATCTTTGTGGGAGAAAGAGTATAGATAACCAAATATAGTCAAATCTATTTGAGGATAGAATAAAGAAGCCAAAATGTAACTATCTTTCTCATTCTCCAAATTCATTTCTTTCA
>CAZBLX010000169.1:0-2620 GCA_964492865.1 uncultured Planctomycetia bacterium
TTGAATGTGGATGTGGAATGCTTTTTAAATATGGGTATCGGTTAGG
This sequence comes from uncultured Planctomycetia bacterium, assembly GCA_964492865.1. Lineage (GTDB taxonomy): Bacteria > Omnitrophota > Gorgyraeia > Duberdicusellales > 4484-171 > CAZBLX01. The sequence continues at coordinate 47 of CAZBLX010000169.1, forward strand.
AAACTTTTTACCTTTTATTGATGCAGGAACTGGTCTTCAGTACACTACTCAGCATACTAATGAGGAGGCAACGCAGTGGTGTTTTCAGGTTCAGGGGGGAGTTGGTTTTTATTATTTTTTTAAAGAGAATAAAGCAATCAATTTTGAATATAGATTTCGGCATTTTTCTAATGCAAGTATTAAAGCCCCCAATAAAGGAGTTGATGTACATAATTTTTTAGTTGGCCTTTCCTGTTTCTTTTAATTAATGAAAGAGTTAAAGGTAGCTGCAGCTTTAATCAGAAAAGGAGAAGAATTTATTATCTGTCAGCGAAAAGAAAAAGATAGGTTTGCTCTTTTATGGGAATTTCCAGGAGGAAAATGCAGAAAAAATGAAAGTTTTAAGGAATGTATTGAAAGAGAGATAAAAGAAGAATTAGGGATAGAGATTGAAGTAGAAAAACTTTTAGGTATTTTTGAGGATCAGTATAAAAATTTAAAAATTTGTGTTCATCTTTTTTTATCTTCTATAAAAAAAGGTACGCCTCTTCCTTGTGATTGTAAAGATTTTTCTTGGATTACTCTAAAAGAAGCAAAAGGATATGAATTCGCTCCTTTAGATAAAAAAATCATTCTTTTTTTAGAAAGAACCCCTCAAGTTTTTAAAGAATAACTTTTATAAGAATTTTATTTCTTCTCTTTTTCCTCTATATGATGGCGAATATCTTTCCCTTCAAGGATATAATATACATCTTCCGCGATATTGGTGGCTAAATCGGCAATTCTTTCTAAATATCTTCCAATAAGGATTAATTTTATTGCCCGGTTTATATTTTTAGGATCAGAAAGCATGTAAGTGATAAGTTCACGAAATATCTGTTCATTGAGATTATCCACTTCATCATCACTTTCACATACTTTTCTTGCCAGATTTGAATTTTTCTCCAGTAGCGACTGAATAGCATTTTTAAGCATATTTTGAGTTAAAGTAGCCATACGGGGAAGGTCAATTAAGGGTTTAAGTGGGGGTTCCTTTAATAATTCTTTTGCTCTTTCAGCAATATTTACAGCTAAATCAGCCATTCTTTCTAAATCCGAATTCATCTTTATTACAGAAATTATAAATCTTAAATCACTGGCTGCTGGTTGTCTTAAAGCAATAAGTTCTAAAGCTTTAGAGTCAATTTCTATCTGAGATAGATTCACTTTTTCTTCTTTTTCAAATACTTTATCAATAAAAGAAGTCTCTCTTTTCTTTAAAGCCTCTATCGCTTCTTCTATCATTTTTTCTACAAAAGAGCACATATTAAGTAACCTCTGTTTCAAATTATTTAATTCTTCATCAAAGTATCTATCCATCACAACCTCCTTTTTAACCAAACTTTCCTGTAATATAGTTTTCCGTCCTTGTATCTTGAGGTGAGGTGAAAACTTTATTTGTTACATCAAATTCAATCAATTCTCCCAGAAGCATAAATCCACAAAACTGAGAGATTCTTGCTGCCTGTTGCATATTATGAGTAACAATGACAATAGTATAATTTTCTTTAAGCTTTAATAATAATTCTTCAATTTTTGCAGTAGCAATAGGGTCAAGAGTAGAGCAGGGCTCATCCAAAAGAATAATTTCTGGTTTAAGAATAAGAACACGAGCAAGGCATAATCTTTGTTGCTGTTCTAAACTTAAAATTTTTGCATTTCTTTTCAGTTTATCTTTAATATCCTGCCACAGACCTACACTTTCAAGAGAACTCTTTATTGCTTCCTCTATCTCACTTTTTTTCTTAAGAAGCCGATGAATTTTTATTCCAAAGACAAGATTTTCATAAATAGAAAGATTAAACACATAAGGTCTTTGAAAAACCATTCCTACTTTTTTTCTTAATTCAACTAAGTCTGTACGGGGGCTGTTTATATCTTGATTGTCAATAAGAACTTTTCCTTCATAACGTGCATTTTCAATAATATCATTCATACGGTTAAAACACCTTAGGAGTGTTGATTTACCGCACCCGGAAGGACCAATTATAGCAGTAATACTTTTAGAAGGAATTTTTATATTAATATTTTTTAAAGCTTTAAAATTTCCATAGTAAAAGTTAAGATTTATTGTTTCTATTTTAGGATGGTCAATCATCCAAATTTCCCTCTTATATAATCATCAGTAAGTTTGTTCTGTGGAGAAGTAAAAAGGATTGACGTTTTGTTAATCTCAATTAACTCTCCCATTAAAAAAAATGCACAACGCTGGCTGATTCGTGCTGCTTGTTTAGTATTGTTGGTGACCAAAATCTGTGTATAATGTTTTTTAAGCTCTCTCATTGCTTCTTCTATTTTTGCCGTTGATATAGGGTCAAGACCCGAGCAAGGTTCATCATAAAGAATAATTTGTGGCTCAATCGCTAAAGTTCTGGCAATGCACAATCTTTGCTGTTGACCTCCTGATAACTTTGTTGCTGGTTCTTTCAGGCGATCTTTTACTTCTTCCCATAAATAGGCTTTGCGTAATGCATCTTCAACAATTTCATCTAATATAGATCTTTTTCGTATCCCATGAATTTTTGGTCCATAAGCAACGTTATCATAAATACTTAT
>CAZBLX010000170.1:0-2599 GCA_964492865.1 uncultured Planctomycetia bacterium
TTTATATTTTATTGATGAACTTCCACAATTAACTACTAATATTTTCATTCTTCTGTGCCCTTATAACTGTTACTGCTGTGCAATCAATGATATCCTCTATACTGCAACCTCTTGATAAATCACTGCAGGGTCTTTTTGTTCCTAAAATTATCGGTCCGATTGCTCTTGCTTTAGCTAATCTTTCGGTAAGCTTATAACAGATATTTCCTGCATCTAAATTAGGAAAGATTAATACATTGGCAGAACCAGCAACTTTACTTTGAGGAGCTTTAATTTGAGCAACTTCCTTAACAATGGCACTGTCTGCCTGAAGTTCTCCATCAATAGAAAAATGTGGAGCTTTTCTTTGAGCAATCTTTGTTGCTTCTTTAACCTTATCAATCCAGCGTCCTTCAGCACTTCCTTTAGTAGAAAAACTTAGCAAAGCTACACGTGGCTCAAACTCTAAAACTTCCTGAGCAAACATAGCTGCTGAGATAGCAATTTGAGCCAGTTGTTCCTGGGTAGGATAAGGAATTACTCCACAATCAGCATAGACAAAAACACCTCTTTCTCCATAACTACAATTAGGAACAGCCATTATGAAACAGCTGGAGATTAAACCAATCTTTTCATCTATCTGCATACAATGAAGTGCAGCTCTTATCACTGAGGAAGTGGTATAGGTGGCTCCGGCAACAAAACCACTTGCCTCTCCACTTTCCACAAGCATTGCTGCGTAATATAAAGGATTCTCCATAAGCTCTCTTGCTTCTTCAAAAGTTATCCCCCTTATTTTTTTCCTTTCATAATAAATATTAGCAAACTCTTCCTGTTTTTTATGGTCAATATTATCAGGAGTTAAAAGTAAAGGGTAGGCAATTTTTTCTTCTTTTATATATTTTATCGCCTCAGCAATCCTTTTATCCTTAGGCTCAGGATAAACTATTACCTTAGGATCTTTTTTCGCTTTCTCTCTAAGTTTTTCTATAATTGTATTCATTAGGAAGAGTGAATATTACCACAAATTTAAAAAATATGCAAGATTATAAATAACACGATTACACTCCCAAAATTGATATAACTTCAACTCCATTTTAACTCCTTAAAAAAATTATCCCAATCTCTTTATTTTTGTTTGAGGACCCTTAATTTAAGAAGAACCTGTGCTCCTTCTCCTGTCCCTCATTCTTCTGTTTTTAATCTTACCAATTATTATCTCAATATTTTTCTCTACTACACCACTACCTACTTTGTTAATCTCAAAGCCTTTAGAACCGTATATTCTTTCCTTATTGTTTTTAAGATACTCCGGGGGATTGTTTATCTCCTGTTTTTCTTTAGTTAATGCTCTGTATTTAGTAGCTAAGATATCTATATTATTCGGCCTGCTCTTCCTTGATAGAGATAATTTAGAAATAGTTTATTTAGCCTTTTGTTCTCTCTTATTGCTCTTCTTATATTCTTGGTCAGATGCCACCAGCCAAGATGGTATTTAGCAGAGGGAAGTGAAGTTTTTTATCTCTTTTATCCATCTGTCACCATCACCAATTAAAAGCTTATCTTTTATTGAGGTAATATTGAGTTTGTCTTCTAAAAAAGAATAAAGAGTGTTCCCAAAAGTTTAGTATCCTCTACTCCAGCATAAATTATCTTGTTATTCTTTTTCTTTATATCTTAACAGATAGCCAATTTGACCTCTAAATTCTCTTTGGTTAGCTTTCCTTTATATTGTTATGGATTGAGGTGCATTATCTTTATGATTGCTTTAGGATATTTAGATTCTGTAGAGGGTAGCCAAGATTATTTAAGATAGCTCGCGTTCGGGTAGTCTCTTTTATCTCTAATAATTTGCCTAATCTTTTTATCCAATATCAGATAAGATTTTTGCCTATAGAATCTGATATTTCCTTTTGACAAAAAATAGGAGACTTGGCGATAGGTATAATCAGTAGGTAATTGAGAGACTCTCTTTAAGACATAGTTGGTAGCTTTTAAAGGATTTAAATTTATCGCTTTACCAGTATAATAGGTTTTTCTTTGAATTTTATCCTCCATCTGCTTATCTGATAATTCCTAATCGAGTATAAAGATAACAGCTAAATTCGCCTAATTTGGTAGCTTTCTTTAAGTTATTCAATCTTTTTCTCCTCTATTTTCTTTAAAATCTTAACAAATATCATCTTGCCAATTTTGCTCCTTTCTTTAAAAACAAACTCCTCAATACTATTGACATCCCTTAATTTATTTGGTATCTTTAAGGCAACTTTTAGCTCAATTTGCATAGGCTCACCTCCTTATCTTAGGAGGTTGAGCCTATTATATTTTTAGAGAGATTTTAAGTTATTTTTTAATAGTTTTATACTACTTATCTCATTACATATCAAAATTTAGGACACATCCTCTATTCACAACTGTAAGGTTGACAAAACAAGCAATGCTTGATTTGTAAACTTACAGGTTACATATCTGGCAGATGTGATTAGTTAGTTGAGTTTTTATAATTATTTTTATTATTATCCAACTTTAAAAAAATAAAAAATAGTGTTATATTATAAAGAAAAAAGGAGGTATGATGATAAAAACAAAATCTCTATTAATCTTAATCTCTACTCTTTTA
>CAZBLX010000171.1:0-2587 GCA_964492865.1 uncultured Planctomycetia bacterium
AAACCAGTAAAAATTATCTTTCTTATGGGAACACCGAAAGAGGAAGGTTTAGATGAATATTTAAAGATTCTTGCCCATCTTACTCGGCTAATAGATAAAGATTCCTTCCGTTTATCTCTTTTTTCTGCAAAAACAGCAAAAGAAGTTATTGATATTTTTAAAAGCACAGAAGAGTAATCTTTAACTTTTGATGGATATTTTCTTCTTTATCGGCGTTGCAGTTCTTGTCGGATTTGCAGGAGGAAAATTATCCCATAAAATAAAATTTCCCTCCGTAGTAGGATATTTAATTGCGGGGTTGATTCTGGGGCCTTCCTTTTTAAATCTTCTCCATCCTCAAGTTTTAGATAAACTTGTTGTTTTCAATGACCTTGCTTTAAGTATTATTGCTTTTATCATTGGTAGTGAGTTAAATCTTTCTAACTTAAAAAAATTAGGAAAAGGCATTATTACAATAATTTTTTCTGAGTCCTTTTCTGCTTTTTTTCTTGTTACCTTAGGAGTGTATCTTTTAACAAAAAAACTTTATCTTGCCTTAATTCTGGGAGCAATTGCACCGGCCTCAGCTCCTGCAGGAACAGCAGTGGTTCTTCAGGAATATAAAGCAAAAGGTCCTCTTACTCAAGCGTTGTATGCAGTAGTTGGGTTTGACGATGGTTTAGGAATTATAATTTTTGCTTTTGCCTCTGCTATTGCTAAGCTAATTATGGGAAAAAGTGTAGGAATTATGGAGGAGGCAATTAAAGGACCTATATTGGAAATTACAGGTTCTTTAGCTTTAGGGGCAATGTTAGGATTTCTTTTAGGATTTTTTGTAAGAAGACTGAGAAGAAAAGAAGATATACTTGCTTTATCCTTAGCTACTATCTTTATTCTTACGGGCGTCTCTAAATTTTTCCATTTTTCTTTAATTCTTTCTAACTTAACCTTAGGTATGATTTTTGCCAATTTTTTTCTTTTTGCCAACCGGAGAGTGCAGGAGGTTTTATCTTCAATTGCTTCTCCTATCTACATTATCTTTTTTGTTATTGCAGGAGCACATCTTGATATAAAACTTCTTCCTGCAATGGGAATTTTGGGTTTAATATATATTTTATGTCGCACTATAGGGCTTGTGGGAGGAGCCTCTTTAGGAGCAACAATTTCTAAATCCCCTTATGTAGTTAGAAAATATTTAGGATGGGGGATTCTGTCTCAGGCAGGTGTAGCAATAGGCTTGGCAATGTTGGTAGTGACAGAGTTTCCTTCCTTAGGTATGGAGGGAAGAAATTTAGCTTTGAAAGTAATCAATACAATCGCAGCAACTACAATAGTATTTGAAATCTTAGGTCCAATTGGTGTAAAATATGCGATTACAAAAGCTGGAGAGATTCATGGTTTAAAATGAGTGGAGCAATTGCTCTTATTATAATTGGGGTGGTAGCTTTTCTTTCGCAAGAAGCAGGGAGAGCTTTTGGTAAATTCCGCATTCCTTCAGTAGTTGGCTATGTAATTTTAGGAATTATCTTGGGTAAATCTTTCCTGAATATTCTTAGCCCCTATTTTGTAGATAAACTGAGTCTTATAAATGATTTAGCCTTAGGAATTATTGCCTTCATAATTGGAGGAGAACTTAATCTTCATCGCCTTAAACGCTTAGGAAAGTCCATCCTTACTATTGCTATATTTGAATCCTTAGGCGCTTTTATCTCTGTCATCTTTTTAACTTATATTTTTACCAAAAATATATATTCAAGCATTATTCTGGGAGCAATTGCTTCTGCCACTGCTCCTGCTGCTACAGTGGCGGTGATAAATCAGTATCGTGCACGAGGGCTTTTAACAACTACTATTTTGGGAGTTGTGGGTATTGATGATGCTATTGCCTTAATGGTTTATACTTTTGCCTCTACTATTTGTCTTTCCTCATTCCTTCATATACATTCTTCTTTTCTTCAGATGAGTTTGCATTCGGCTGAAATTATTCTTTTTTCTATTTTGGGAGGAGCACTATTGGGAATAGCTTTAGGATATCTATTAAAAAATTTAAAATCTAAAGAGGAAATATTTGGTTTTGTTTTAGCATTTATCCTTTTAGGAGAAGGCATAGCTTTACATTTGCATCTTTCTGAACTTCTTTTTATAATGAGTATGGCTTTTGTAGTAAATAATTTATCTTTGCGTAAAACTAATACTGCTATAGAAACTCTTAACACTTTAGGTTTTCCTCTAATTGCTACCTTTTTTGCTTTAGCAGGAACACGTTTAGATATAAAGCTTCTGCCTTCAATAGGAATTGTTGGTATTGTATACTTTTTTGCACGTATCTTAGGAAAATTAGGAGGAGCATACCTGGGAGCAAAAGTATCTTCTGCTCCCAAAGTAATCCAGAAATACATAGGTTTTTCTTTATGGCCACAAATTGGTGTAGCGGTGGCTTTAGCGATCATGGTAGAAAGGGATTTCGGACATTTGGGAGCTGTGGGAAGTAATCTTGCTAAATTGGCAGTAAATATTTTGCTTTTTACTACAATTTTTACTGAAATTTTAGGACCCCTTATGACAAAAATTTCTCTTGAAAAAGCAGGGGAGATTAAGGTAAGATAAA
>CAZBLX010000172.1:0-2559 GCA_964492865.1 uncultured Planctomycetia bacterium
TTTATCTTTTAGTTGAAAGGTTTAACAAAAACAATAACTCTAATTATGGAGGGTAAGCCCGTTGAATTTACATACTTTTATTGACAGAACCTCAATATAAACTTACTTGACGAGTTTTTATCTGCTTAATATAATTAAATACTGTCTGTCCCCATCGTCTAGCCCGGATAGGACTCAGGCCTTTCGAGCCTGTAGCGCCGGTTCAAATCCGGCTGGGGACGCTTTCCAATCATGTGCGGAATAGCTGGTTATATTGGGGAGGAAAAGGAGATAAAGTTTCTTTTAGATGTTCTTAAGCGTTTAGAATATCGGGGTTATGATTCTTGTGGAGTTGCTGTTGAAGGAGAAAGTTTTTATTTAAAAAAAATTAAAGGTAAGATAAAAGAGTTAGAGGAAAAAGTAAGTTCAGTTAATTTCTACAGAGGAATTGCCCACACCCGTTGGGCAACACATGGTGAGCCCACCTCATTTAATGCCCATCCTCATTTTGATTGTAAAAGAGAGATTTTTTTGGTGCATAATGGGATTATTGAGAACTATATGGAGATAAAAAAAAATTTAAAAAAGCATTACTTTAATTCTCAAACAGATACAGAGGTAATCGTCCATTTTTTGGAGGAACTATTAGAAAGATATGAGTTTAAAGAGGCAATTTTTAAAATGACTGGGTTTTTAAAGGGAAGTTATGCTCTCTGCCTTTTTTTTAAAAAAGATGATCGTTTAGTGGTAATAAAAAAAGATTCTCCTTTATGTGTGGGAAAGCTTAAAGAAGGATTTATAGTTGCCTCAGACTTGCCGGCAATTATCCCTCTTACAGATTGTGTTTCTATTTTAGAAGATGAAGAGATAGGTTTTTTAAAAAAGGATGAATTTGAACTTTTTGATTTTAAAGGAAGAAGAAAAAAAATAAATTTTAAAAGAATGACTCTTGAGGAGTTTAAAGCAGAAAAAGAAAATTTCCCTCACTATATGCTTAAAGAGATTTTTGAACAGCCAAAAGTTTTAAGGAATTTACTCTCTTTTTATTTTGAAGGAGGAAGGATTAATTTAAAAGATTTAAATTTTCCCCCAAAATATTTGGCTTCTTTAAAAAGAATATTTATTGTTGGATGTGGAACAGCTTTTCATGCTGGATTAGTAGGAAAGTATTTTCTGGAGAAATATTGCCAGTTGCCTGTGGAGATTGATGTTTCTTCTGAAGCACGTTACCGAAACATTCCTTTAAAAAAAGATGATTTGGTAATTGCCATTTCTCAATCGGGTGAGACTGCTGATACTTTGGCAAGTGTGAAGGAGGCAAAAAAAAGAGGAGCGAAGATTTTAGGTATCTGTAATGTTTTAGGGTCGCGTCTTACTAAGGAAGTAGATGGATTGATTTATACCTTAGCTGGACCTGAGATTGGGGTTGCCTCAACTAAAGCATACACTGCTCAAATTTTCTCTTTATATCTTTTCTCTTTATATTTAGCTCAGTTAAAAAAGAGTCAGAAAGAATCTATTTTGAATTTGACAAAAAGAGAACTTAAAAAAATTCCTGAATATATAGAAAAGATATTGGAGAAAGAAGAGGAAATTAAAAGAATTGCTAAGAAATTTTCAAAGTATGGATGTTTTCTTTTTTTGGGAAGAGGGATAAACTATCCTTCTGCTTTAGAGGGAGCTTTAAAACTTAAGGAAATCTCTTATATTCCTGCTGAAGGGTATCCTGCCGGGGAGATGAAACATGGTCCGATTGCTTTAATTGATGAGTACCGGGCAGTAGTCTGTATTGCTTTAAAAGATTCTTTATATAAAAAGATTCTCTCTAATATCTGTGAAATAAAAGCAAGAAAAGGAAAGGTTTTGGGAATAATTAATGAAGAAGATGAAGAGATAAAGTCTTTAGTTGATGAAAAGTTCTCTTTACCTTCTTTAAAAAACTTTGATTTGAGTCCTCTTCTGGTTGCTGTTCCCTTGCAGTTGTTTGCCTATTCTGTAGCTAAAAACTTAGGCTGCGAGATAGATCAGCCTCGTAATTTAGCAAAAAGTGTCACGGTGGAGTAATGCTTTATGTTGTGGCTACTCCTATTGGCAATTTAGAAGATATAAGTTTGCGTGCGTTAAAAGTTTTAAAAGAAGTAGATTTTGTTATTGCAGAAGATACAAGAAAAACAGGAAACCTTCTTAAGCATTTTAATCTTCCCAAAAAACCTTTCTTAAGCCTTCATAAATTTAATGAAAGAAGACAGATAAAAAAGATAATCTCTCTTCTTAAAGAAGGAAAAAAAATGGCTTTAGTTTCCAATGCCGGGACCCCGGCTATTTCTGATCCTGGACAGAGATTGATTGAGGAAGTTCACAAGGAAAATTTAGAAATTACCTCTGTTCCCGGAGCATGTGCAGTAATTAACGCTTTGGTTTTAAGTGGGTTTTCTACAGAAAAATTTTTATTTTTAGGATTTCTTCCTAAAAAGAAGAAAAAAAGGATTAAAGAACTTGAAGAAGCAAGAAAAATAGAGGCAACTATTATAATTTTTGAGTCTCCTTTAAGGATAAAAAGATTGCTTGAAGAGTTGATAG
>CAZBLX010000173.1:0-2503 GCA_964492865.1 uncultured Planctomycetia bacterium
CTTCAAAAATTCTCTCATAAAATCTATTTTATCATTATTTTCTCAATTTGCTTAAAACTTATTGCTTATTACTAAAAGCTATTTAATCTGCGAGGTTGAACTGGAAAATGTAAAAATTTTGTCAAAATAGATAATCAAACATTACTTATTTTGGGGACGCAATCATGAATAGAGAGACAATTGACGCAAAAAGACAAATCTGATAATATAAAAACTTATGATTGAAAGATACACGCCTCGGGAGATTAATAAAATTTGGAGAGAGGAAGAGAAGTTTAGAAGGTTTTTAGAGATAGAGTTATTACTTCTTGAGGCATTAGAAAAGTTTAAAAAAATTCCTCAAGGTGTAGCTCAGAAAGCAAGAAAAAGAGCAAAAATCTCCTTAGAGAAAATAAAAAAGATTGAGGAGGAAACGCATCATGATGTAGTCGCTTTCTTGAAAAATTTATCTACTTCTTTAGGAAAATATGCTCAATATCTTCACTGGGGCCTTACCTCTTCTGATTTATTAGATACTACATTAGCCTGGCAGATAAAGGATGCCACAGAAATTATTCTTTCTGATTTAGATAAAGTGCTTTCTGAAGTTAAAAAGAAAGCTTTTCTTTACAAAGATACTTTATGTGTAGGACGCACTCATGGAGTTCATGCAGAAATTTACAGTTTCGGATTAAAATTTGTCTATTTTTATGAGGATTTAAAAAGAGAAAGAAATCTTCTTAAGGAGAGTTTAGATTTTATCTGCTGTGGAAAGATTTCTGGAGCTGTGGGAACATTTGCATATCTTGCTCCCCAGATTGAGGATTATATTTGCAAAAAAATTGGGATAAATCGGGCTTCTGTATCTACCCAGATTGTTTCCCGGGAAAGATTCAGCTTTTACATATTTCTTCTGGCTTTGATAGGCTCTACCTTGGAGAGATTTGCTACTGAAATCAGACACCTGCATCGCACAGAAGTTGAGGAGGCAAAAGAGCCTTTCTTAAGGAGTCAGAAAGGATCGTCTGCTATGCCTCATAAACAAAATCCTATTATCTGCGAAAGAATCTGTGGTTTATCGCGTCTTTTACGTAGTTATGTGGTTGCCAGTTTGGAAAATATAAATTTATGGCATGAGAGAGATATTTCTCATTCATCAGTAGAAAGAGTAATTATTCCTGATGCCACAGCTGTTTGCGACTATATGCTTAAGAAAACTTTTTTTGTAATAAAAAATTTGAGGGTAAATCCTAAAAGAATGCTTAAAAATATAGAACTTAACCGTGGCCTTATTTATTCAGGAAAACTTCTTTTAAAACTTATGGAGAAAGGTTTAAAAAGAATAGAGGCTTATGATTTGGTGCAGAGTATTTCTTTAAAAGTAATAAATAAAGAGAGTGATTTTAAAACAGAAGTTTTTAAAAATAAGAAGATTAAAAACCTTCTTTCTTCATCAGAACTTGAGGAGATTTTCAATCCTTATCTTTATCTTAAAAATATAGATTCTATCTATCAGAGGGTGTTTGGAGCGTGATCTGGAAGGTTATTGTTTTTCCAAAATACAACCCTTATGATGAGAGATTAAAACAGGAGATAAAGGATTTAGGGATAGAGAAAGATTTTAAAGTAAAAAAAAGAAAGATTTATTTTATTGAATTAGATTGCTCACCTAAAGATATAGAAAGAATAACTCAACTCTTATTGATTGACCCTGTAATTGAGGATTACCGTATAGAGAGAAATTTATTCAATACCCCTCCCAAATTCAGCCAGCTCACAATAACTTTTAGAAAAGGAGTTGAGGACCCTCCAGCTTTATCCTGCAAGAAAGCAATATCTTTTTTAGGATTTAAAGATTGTGAAGTTCGCACAGCTTTTGAATATGAATTTGAAGGATTAACTGAAGAAGAAATAGGGTTTATCGCTCCCAAACTTTTATATAATCCTCTTATTGAGGAGGTTATGAGTTATGAGATTTATAAAGATTTAAAGAGTATAAAAGATTTAACCCGACTTTCTTATAAATTTAAACGCACAGAGATTGATCTTTTAAAAGCCTCAGAGAAAGAATTAGAAGATATCTCCTTTAAACGTTGTCTTTCTTTGAATCTTGAGGAGATGAAAGTGATTCAGGAGTATTTTAGAAAAAAAGGGAGAAATCCTACTGATTGTGAGCTTGAGACTATTGCCGTTTTGTGGTCTGAGCACTGTGCACATAAAACTTTGAAAGGGAAGATAGATTATAAAGAAATAGATGAGGAAGGTAATGTTATTAAAGAGGAAAAAATTGAGAATTTATTGAAAAATACGATAATGAAGGCTACTTTTGAAATTAATCATCCTGATTGTGTCTCTGTATTTGAAGATAATTCAGGAATAGTTAAATTTAATAAAAATTATGATGTGTGCCTTAAAGTAGAGACTCACAATCATCCCTCAAGCTTAGAACCTTACGGAGGAGCCTCCACCGGCGTGGGAGGAGTAATAAGAGATATTTTGGGAACCGGTCAAGGTGCAAAACCAA